>JASBUM010000664.1 GCA_030147905.1 Acidimangrovimonas sp. | reverse complement strand
GCTTGCGGGATTTTATCTGCGTCGGTTCTGAACCGGCCCCGGGGTGCCATCTGGATGCGCCGGCACGGCCCGCGGGGGCGCCGCCCCCGCACCCCCGCGGTATTTTCAGCCCGAAAGAAACAGGCGCAAGCGCTTGTCTTTGAATTCATTTCTCGCCCCTGGCGCACCAGGTGTCACATCTTGCCTTTTGTTTGCGGGAGGCCTTTTCGCGCTGCCTTGGGGCTGTCATGATCCGCGGGCCGGCGCACGGCGCCGCAAGCTGTTTCATCTATGGGATTTCCGGATCGCGCGCCGATGCGTTTCATAATCAGCACCGTGCTTGGCCTGGTCTTCGTGGTGGTCACGATCGCGACGACCTTCTTTCACTATGTCGAAGGCTGGGCCTGGATCGATTCCTATTATTTCACCGTGGTCACGCTCTCGACCGTGGGGTACGGGGACATGACGCCGAAGACCGATATCGGCAAGATCGGCGCCACGATCCTGATCTTCGTCGGACTCGGGGTCTTCGCGCTGGCGGTGCAGCAGATCGGACTTTATGTCTCGCGGCAGGCCAACGACGATGAATGAGGGCGGAACTTCCGGCCGGGGCCGTCGCGGGAGGCGCCGGCGCATGGCGGGGGGTGCGGCGCCGGGTACGGCGCCGGGTACGGCGGCGGGGATCGCAAGGGGCGAGTTCATCGCACTTCTGGCGATGCTGTTCGCCACGGTGGCCTTCTCGGTCGACAGCATGCTGCCCGCGCTTCCCCAAATCGCGGCGGAGCTTTCGCCCGGCGATGTCAACCGCGCCCAGCTGATCATTTCGGCCTTCATCATGGGGCTGGGGATCGGCACGCTTTTCGCCGGGCCGATCTCGGATGCCGTGGGGCGCAAGCCGGCGATCCTTGGCGGTGTCGCGATCTATGCAGTGGGGGCGGCGCTGGCCTCGGTCGCGCAGTCGCTGGATCTGCTTCTGGCGGCGCGTGTGCTGCAGGGACTGGGCGCGGCGGGGCCGCGCGTGGTGGGCCTTGCCATGGTGCGCGACCTGCATGCCGGGCGCGAGATGGCGCGGCTGGTGTCCTTCGCGATGATGATCTTCACGCTGGTGCCGGCGGTGGCGCCCTCGGTCGGCATGGTGATCGCGCAGGCCTTCGGCTGGCGCGCGATCTTCGCCGCGCTGATCCTGTTCGCGCTGGCCGCGTCAGCCTGGCTGAGCCTGCGTCAGCCGGAGACGCTGCCGCCGGCGGCGCGCCGACCGCTGCGGCTGGGCCCGCTGCGGGCGGCACTGCGCGAGATCGGCGCCCATCGTCAGGTGGTGCTGGCGACCGCGGCGCAGACGCTGATCTATGGCGCGCTTTTCGGCACGCTGGCCTCGACCCAGCAGATCTTCGCCACCAGCTTCGGGCGCGGCGAGAGCTTTCCGCTGTGGTTTGCGCTGATCGCGCTGTCATCGGGGGCGGCGAGCCTGCTTAACGCCACGCTGGTGCTGCGGCTGGGGATGCGGACGCTGGTCAACCGCACGCTGTTGCTGCAGATCGCCGTGACGGCGGTGGTGATGGCGATGACGGCGGGCGCGCTTTGGCCCGGCTGGGCGGCCTTCCCGGCCTATCTGGTCTGGACCACGGGGGTGTTCTGCATGGCCAGTTTCACGATCGGCAATCTCAATGCCCTGGCGCTCGAGCCGCTGGGCCATATCGCGGGCATGGCGGCCTCGGTCAACGGATCGATCGCCACCGTCCTGTCGGTTTTCCTGGCGGCGCCGATAGGCCTGGCCTTCGATGGAACGCCGGTGCCGCTGATGGCGGCGGTGGGCCTTCTGGCATTTATGGCATGGCTTCTGGCACGCCTTCTGCCGCGCCCGGCCCTTCAGCCGTTCTGACCGCCGCTTGCCCCTGCATCCGGACGGCGCGGCGCGATGGCGCGGCGATCAGGAACGCCGCGGCCCCCCGCGCCCGCCGCCCCCCCCTTGCCCGCGGGCCCCGCCCCGCCCGCCGGCCCCGCGCGAGGGCATCGCCCGACCATGGCGGTGCCGGCCGGCGCCCGAAGAGGCCCCGGCGGTTGATGAGGCCCCGGCCTTTCCCGCATGGCTGCGCACGGCCTTTTGGGAATTCTGCGCCTGCGCCCGGCCCTGGGCGCTCTCGCCGTTGATGTCCGCAGCCGTAGTGCCCGCGTTCCCCGTGCCCGCGTTCCCCGTGCCGGCGTCCCTTGTGCCCGCTTCCTTTACTCCGGCGGCCAGCGCCCGGGCGATCTGATGGGCCCCGCGGATACGGTCGGCGTCGCCCGGCCAGTCA
>JASBUM010000120.1 GCA_030147905.1 Acidimangrovimonas sp. | reverse complement strand
CGGCGCAATCAGGCGATCGCCGCGGCGCAGGAACAGGGGATCGACTGGCTGTTCTTCCTCGACGCCGATGACACGCTGGCCGCCAGCGCCTTCGACGCCTTCGGTCGTTGCATTGCCGCCGAACCCGCGCTCGACGCGCTTTGGGGGCTGATCTGCGAGGAGGGATCCGAGGGCGCGCTGCATCTGCGCGACGGACAGCCCGAGCGCATCGATTCCTATGCCGAATTCCTTGCGACGCCTCCCTATCAGGCGGTGCAGATCGGGCATTTCGTGCGCACCGAGGTGATCGCCGATTTCGGCTTCGACGAGACCATGGATACGGGCGAGGATTACAAGCTCTACTGTCAGCTCTGGGCGCGGGGCCGATGTGCCAAGCGGCCCGAGATATTCTTCGTCAACCATCGCGGCCAGCATTCCACCGGCCCCCGTTCGGCCACGGGCCGCGACTGGCGCGCCACGGTCGACCGGCTGTGGGCCGATCGCGTCGCCGCCAAGCCGCTTTGGGCAGAGGTATCCGATCATGGAATCTCTGCGCGGATGCGGGTGAACAACCCGCTCGACCTGATCCAGGGCCGCCATCTGGAGGGCCGCTTCTTCGAGCAGGAGCCGCTCAACCGGTTGCGCCGGCTCGTGAAGCCGGGCGCGCGCATCGTCGAGGTCGGCGCCAACATCGGCAATCATCTCGTCTGGTACGCGCAGCATCTCGCGCCGGCGAAGATCTATCCGGTAGAGCCGAACCCGGCTGCAATCGCCCTGTTGCACGACAATATCGCCGCCAACGGACTTGGCGGGGTGGTCGACCCGCGCGGCATCGGATTGGGCGCCGGGCGCGCGCATGCGCGGATGCGGGCCGAAACTGCCGATCCGGACAATCTCGGTGCCACCAGCCTCGTCGCCGATGATTCCGGCGGGCTGGAAGTCGAGAGCCTCGACAGGCTTCTTGCGGGCGAACGCGCGGATTTCATCAAGATCGACGCCGAAGGCATGGAGCTGGAGGTTCTGGCCGGCGCCGCCGACCTGATCGCCCGTTCGCGGCCGCTGATCTGGATCGAGGTGCGCCGCGAGAATGCGCTGTCCTTCGCGCAACGCTGGTGCCGCGGCAACGATTACTGCCTGATCGACAGTGTCGCCTATCGCAACACGATCGACTATTTCGCCCAACCGCGAGAATGCGCATGACCAAGGCCCTGGCCACCGCCCCCGCCACCGCCAGGCTGATCGCCGAGGCCTATCGCGCCCTGATGCGGCAGGATCTGGTGCGGGCGGTGCAGCTGGTCTATCCCATCAGTCAGGCAGAGCCGGACAACCTGCACCCGTGGCTGATCCTTGGGGGGGCCGCGCTGGAGCGCGCCGAGGCCGCGACCGCACACGAATTCTTCGCCCGCGCGCTGTCTCTTTCGCCCGAGGATCCGCTTGCGCTCGGCGGCATGGGCAAGGCGCATGTGCTGGCGGCCGAACCTGCGGCCGCCCTGCCCTATTTTGCCGCGGCTATCCACGCGGGCAGCGACGACGTGCCGATGGCGCGGCTTTACCGTGCGCTGCTTCAAGATCACGGCCACGAACTGCCGCGCGGCGCGGTGCTGATCGCGGGGATGGCGCGGCGCCTGCGTGATCCCGCGTTGCTGTGCGAGGCGGGCGAGGCACTGACCGAGGCGCTGAAGTTCACCGAGGCGGCGGAGGCCTTCGAGCTTGCCCATTCGCTTGACCCCGAGCCCCTGCGCCACCGGCTGGGCCGGCTCAAGGCTTTGGTGGTGCGTGCCGATCACGCCGCGGCTGTGAAGGCGGCTCGGGCTATCCTGGCCGATGTACCCGATTGCGACGAGGCGGCCAGCCTGCTGGCCCCCGCGCTGCGGCATCTCGGCCGACCCGACGAGGTGATGGCGCTTCTCGACCGGCACTTCTCCAGTCCGATCTATTACCAGCGTCTGCGCGCGGTGACCGCGCATGTCCACCTCGATCGCGGCGAGGAGGACGCAGCGCGCATCGCCTTTACCGAGGCATTGCATATCTCTCCCGAACAACATGTCTGGGCCTCGACCGCGCTCAGTGCCTTTCACTTCTGTCAGGGCGATTTCGCGCGCGGCCTGCCCCATTATCTGGACCGGCACCCGCGCCATAACCGGCGGCGCATTCCGGCCGAGGCCGCGCTGCCCGAAAATATCACCACGCAGCGACGCCTCTTCGTGATGGAGGAACAGGGGATCGGCGATCAGCTCGCGCATCTGCCGCTGATCCGGCTGGCCCCCGTCGCCGCGGGCTGCACGCCCTGCTTCGTCGGCGACGCGCGGATGAAGGCTCTGCTTGCGGGCAATACGCTGGGGCTCGGGTTCATCGACGAATCCGCCTTCGATCCGGCGGCGATGGAGATTGCACGCGGCGAGGTCGTCTTTCTCGGGGATCTGGCGCGCTACCTGCCCAAGACGGCGGAGGGGCTGGTGCCGATGGGCGGCTATCTGCGCGCCGATGCGGAGCGACGCGAGGCCTTGCGCGCGCGCTATCGGCATGCGGCGGGCGACGGGCCGGTGATCGGGCTTGCCTGGCGGTCGGGTGATGCGCTGACCGGTGCGCGTCGCTCGATCGCGCTGCGCGATCTGGCGGGTGCGTTGCCCGCGGGCGCGCTGGCGGTGAACCTGCAATACGGAGATGTCGCGGCCGAATGGGCCGAGGCCGCCGCCCTGCGGCCGGACGTACATTTCCTGATCGATGAAACCGTCGACCAGATGAGGGATCTGGCGGGCTTTACCGCGCAGATCATGGCGCTCGATCGGATCTTGACCATCGACAATACCACCGCCCATGCCGCGGGCGCACTTGGGCATCGCGATACGCATGTGCTGGTGCCTGCCGGAGCGGAATGCATGTGGTACTGGGGCCGGCGCGGCACGGCGGATCGCTGGTACGGCTGCCTGCATCTGCACCGGCAAGGAGAAGCCGGCCGGTGGGACGCCCCCTTGCAGGCCTTGGCCCGAATCGGCGCCTGATCGGCGCGGCGCGCCTGCGTGGCCGATTCGCCTGTGTCTGTGGTAGGTGCGCCGAAGCGCCGCGATTTCGCGCCCTGAGACCCGGTCGCGGTGGCCGCGGACCGTAAATTAGTGTCTTCGCGGGGTCGAAGACACTAGATACGGTAAAAACTTCTTGCACGAATCTCTCCCCGCCCGCATTTAATTACGGTAGATAGGGAATAAAACGAAGTCTTCCGTAACAACGGAGGCGAACGAGGGCAGAGATGAACGCACCGCGCCAGCGCATAGACCGGCTCGTCGGAGAGCATGCGCTTCGCTTGTCCGAGCGATTGCAGGCGCATCGTGCGCAATTGTTCCCGCCCGATGCGCGCAAGGCCTTGCGCAAGTTCACCAGCGGCGAGGTCGCCGATCTGTTGGGGGTGAAGGACGCGTATCTGCGCAAGCTCCATCTCGAGGGCAAGGGTCCCTCTCCCGAGGTCGGCACGGGCGGGCGGCGCTATTACAGCCCCGATGATATCCAGGCGCTGCGGAAATATCTCGAACATGGCGCGAAAGTGCCCGGAACCTACCTGCCCGGTCGCCGCGCGGGCGATCATCTGCAGGTGATCACCGTCATCAACTTCAAGGGCGGCTCGGGCAAGACCACGACCGCCGGGCACCTGGCGCAGAAGATGGCGCTCGACGGATACCGCGTGCTCGCGATCGACCTCGACCCGCAGGCGAGCCTCTCGGCGCTGCACGGTTTCCAGCCCGAGTTCGACCTGCTCGACGGCGGCACGCTCTATGACGCGATCCGTTATGACGACCCGCGTCCCCTGCCGGCGGTGATCCAGCGGACCTATTTCACCAATCTCGATATCGTTCCCGGCAATCTCGACCTCATGGAGTTCGAGCATGACACGCCGCGGGCGCTGGTGCAGAAGTCCGACACGCTGTTCTTCACCCGTGTCGGCGACGCGCTGGCGACGGTCGAGGCCGATTACGACGTCGTGGTCATCGATTGTCCGCCGCAACTCGGCTTTCTGACCATGTCGGCCCTGTCGGCGGCGACGGCGGTTCTGGTGACGGTACATCCGCAGATGCTCGATGTCATGTCGATGTGCCAGTTCCTTCTGATGACCTCGAATCTTCTGGGCGTCGTGGCCGAAGCCGGCGGCGACATGTCCTATGACTGGATGCGCTATCTCGTCACCCGATACGAACCTGGCGACGGGCCGCAGAACCAGATGGTGAGTTTCATGCGCTCGATGTTCGGGGATCATGTGCTCAATCATACGGTTCTGAAATCGACCGCGATTTCGGATGCCGGCCTGACCAAGCAGACCCTTTATGAGGTGGAAAAGAGCCAGTTCACGCGCTCCACCTATGAACGGGCGATGGAATCGCTCAACGCCGTCAACGGCGAGATCGAGACGCTGGTGCAGCAGGCATGGGGGCGTGGCCATGGCGCGTAAGGATCTGCTCAAGGGATTGATGGGTGAGCCCCCTGCCCCGCAGGATGGACCGGCACGGGTCGACGCTGCGCGGCCGCGCTACACGACGGGCGCGATCGGCGCGGTAAGCCAGTCGATCGCCGATCTCAAGAGCCGTTCGATCGCGGAGATCGCCGCCGACAGGATCGAGGATGGCGGGCTGCGCGATCGGCTTGACGAGGAGCCGGCCGAGATCGAGGCGCTGATGGCCTCTATCCGTGACTACGGTCAGCAGGTGCCGGTTCTGGTCCGCCCCCACCCCGAGAAGCCGGAACATTTTCAGATCGTCTATGGTCGACGGCGGTTGGCGGCGTTGCGCCGGTTGGGGCAGCCGGTCAAGGCCATGGTGCGCAGCCTAGACGACCGCGAAGTGGTGGTGGCGCAGGGCCAGGAGAACAGCGCCCGCAAGGATCTGAGCTTTGTCGAGAAGGCGATCTTTGCCGCGCAACTGCGCGAGGCGGGCTATGATCGCCGGGTGATCTGCGACGCGCTACACGTCGACAAGACGGTGATCTCGCGCATGTTGTCGGTGGCCGACCGGCTCCCGATGCCGCTGATAGAGGCGATCGGTCCGGCACCCGGCATCGGGCGCGACCGCTGGCTGGCACTGGCCGATCTCGTCGAAGGCGGGGTCGATTCGGTGGCGGCGACTGCCGAGGCGCTGAGCGCGGGCGGCCTGTCTTCCGACAAGCGCTTCGCGGCGGTCTTCGCCTGGGCTGCGTCGGCCGGGCGGCGCAGGCGGCCCGCGGCGGAGCCGGCACAGGTGGTGCACTCTGCCGAAGGTCGGGAGATCGCGCGCGTACAGCGTCGAGCAACGGCGGTGACACTGACCTTGCGGCGCGACACGAATGGCGCCGGTTTCGAGGATTGGCTGATCGCGCATCTGGAGGAGATTCACCGCAGCTGGAAGGCCGGCGGCGGCGGATGAGCGGCCCGCGAGGGCTATCGAGCATGGCAATGAACAGGAGGCACGGCAAGGACAGAACCTAAAACAAAAGCCCCCCAGGAATGGATCCCGAGAGGCCGTTGTTCGTGTTTTCGCACTTCCGAACATAGGGCTTCAGGTTGACGGATGTCAACGGGCGCCGGCTGCGGCGGGCGTGAAAGTTTTGTCTCGTGATGACATATGGAGCTGATTTCGACGACGCCCTTCGGGCGGCGGCCGGTTACGGCTGCTCTGATCTCAGAGATGGCGGCAGCCGATCGCCCGGCGCCGGTCTCGCATATCGACAAATGGGCGCTGTTTCGTGAACTGTGCACGGCACGGCTCGCCCTTGGTGTCAGTGACCGGGATCTGACGGTGCTGAACGCCTTGCTGACCTTTCACCCCGAACAGGCGCTGTCCGACAATGGCGATCTTATCGTCTTTCCGTCGAACCGCGCGTTGTCCGAACGGGCGCACGGGATGGCGGAAAGCACCCTGCGCCGGCATCTGGCGGCGCTGGTCGAGGCGGGGCTTCTCCGGCGGCACGACAGCCCCAACGGGAAGCGCTATGCGGCGCGGGACCGCGCGGGCGAGATCAGCCGGGCCTTCGGCTTCGATCTGCGTCCGTTGTTGCAGAAGGCGGACATGATCGTCCGTGCGGCCGAGGCGGCACGAGACGCGGCCGAGCGCCTGCGGCGCCTGCGCGAGACCATCAGCCTGCAGCGTCGCGACGCGGGAAAGCTGATCGATTACGCGGTCGAGAACGGCCTTGCCGGCGATTGGGACGACTTGACGGCGCGTCTTGCGACCGCGACCCGTGCAGCGCGGCGGAAGCTGGACATGGAAGATCTCGAAAGACTGGGCGAGGAAACCATGTCGATCCTGCGTTCGGTGCATATGCTACTGGATGAATCAGAAGAAATGAGCGGCAATGACGCTGATTCCGAGCGGCACTTACAGAATTCAAAACCCGATAGCCTTGAATCTGAACTTTGCCAAGAAAAGGCAAAGGCGGCGGGGCTGGTCCAGCGGGCGGACCGCGCGCCGGCCGAAAGGATCGAGGCGGTTCGGGATGGGGCACCCGCCCTGCCCCTCGCCCTGGTTTTGAAGGCTTGTCCCGATATCCTTGATTACGCGCAGGACCCGCCGCGACATTGGCACGAGCTGGTGGCGTTGGCGCGGTTCGTGCGCGGGATGATGGGCATCAGCCCCAGCGCATGGGACGAGGCCGAGCGTATCATTGGGGCCGAGAGCGCCGCGGTTACGGTTGCCGCAATGCTGCAGCGTGTATCGGAGATCAACAATCCGGGTGGTTATCTGCGCGCGCTGACGACCAAGGCCGCGGCGGGCGGCTTCTCGCCCGCGCCGATGGTCATGGCCCTGCTTTCCGGCGGCGGGAGACGGGCGGCATGAGGTTGACAGCTGTCAACATGGCCATGCCGCCGCATTATGTTGACGGCTGTCAACGACCGGCCCGGCTACTTCAGGCTGCGGCGCAGGTCCTTGATGGTGATCAGGGAATATTGCTGGGTCAGGGCATTTGTCGCAACGGGTGCTTTCGGGTCCGGGGTAGCCGCGGTTTTCGCGGCCGGCGTCTGCTGAACCGCGGGCGTGCTCGGGGGCTTCGTCGCGGCGTCAGCTCCGGTCGGCATCGCATCGCGCTTCGCGCCGCTTCCGGCCTGAACATAACGCAGCAGGACGCTGATGCGCCGGTTTTGCGGTGCGGCCGGGTCGCTGGGCACCAGAGGTTGCGTGTCGGCAAGGCCGGAAATGCTGCTGATGCGGGCCGGCGACACGCCCGCCGCGATCAGCACCCGGCGGGTGGCGTTCGCGCGGTTCGAGGACAATTCCCAGTTGTCGTGGGCGGCATTGTCGGCATAGGGCACGGAATCGGTGTGGCCGGCGATCCGGATCTTGTTCGGCAGCTTGGATAGCGCGCGACCGAGACGCTTCATCAGATCCAGGGTCGCGCCCTGCACCACCGCGCTGCCGTTGGCGAACATCGGGCGGCCCTTCTGGTCGACGATCTGGATTTCCAGCCCGTCCGGCGTGCGCTGGAACAAAACGTTCTTCAGCAGCGGCCGCAGGTCGGGGGCGGCGCGCATCGTCTGGGCGATTTCCTTCTGCACCGCCTGAAAGTGCTTTTCGTCCAATGCGCGGCTGGCGGCCAGCGCGGCCTGATCGCTGACCTTCGCGGCAGGCTTGGCGGGGACCGCCGTGGAAGCAGCGGCGGCATGCGCGGCCTTTGTTCCGCTCGCGGTCAGCGCGGCGGCGGCCATCGCGGCTTTGGCGGCGACGGTGGCGGCGGTCGCCTTGGCGATGGCCTCTGGCTGCGGCTTGTGGGCCAGATGGTCCTGCGGATCGTTGCCCGTCCCGGTCGGGGCGGATTTCCCCGTGGAGGCGCTGCGGATGCCCTTCGGTCCCAGTGCGGTGCCAGCCAGTGCGCCGGTGCCGCCGCTCGCGGTCATCGCGACGGTCGCGGGAGTGAAATACTGCGCCACACCATTGAGCTGATCCTTCGTCGCCGTGGACAGAATCCACATCAGGAGGAAGAACGCCATCATCGCGGTCATGAAATCGGCATAGGCGACCTTCCACGCGCCGCCGTGATGGGCTTCGGCATGTTCGCCGTCGATCTTGCGGATGATGATCGGCCGTTGGTTCGAGCGCGTCATGGCTTGCCTTCCCGGGTCGTTGCCCGTGCCTGGCCCGTCGCCGCCGGATGACGGGCCTGCCGCGTGGATCGCGCCGCCGAATTCTTCGCGCACCGCCCTCGCAAAGACCGGTATCAACGCGAAAGGCGCCCGAAAAAGGGCGCCAATGGTTCAACTTCGGGAAAAGTTTAAGATGCGTTAACCGATCGGAACGCTCTGGCTTCCGTCCTCACGGCTGTATTTGCCCAGTCCGACCTTCTTGGCATAGGCTGCCTTGCGCTCGCTGTAGCGCGGTGCGACCAGTGGCATGTCGGGCGGCAGCGCGAAGAGCGTGCGATATTCTTCTTCGCTCAGCCCGTGTTCCGAGCCCAGGTGCCGCTTGAGCATCTTGAACCCCTTGCCGCAGCACAGGCAGTAAACCTTGTCCGGTGTCACCGCCTTGTCGATCGGAAGGGCGGGGCGCGCCGTGCCTTCGCCCGCGGTCGAGGTGTTGCGCGTTCCGGCGCCGGCGCCTTCCGTGGTGCCGAGTTCGGCCGAGAGCTTTGCCACCAGCTCCACGATATCGTCGATCGAGACATTCGGACGGGCCGCGAAGGCCGCCGCGATGTTCGAGATCACGTCATAGCTGTTGGCTGCTTTCGAATCCGTCATTGCTTGCCTCCAAGATCCGGAAGACCGGAATTCCTTGCCTTCTCTCTATCCTGTCAAACTGACGCCACATTTTCAAGAAAGTGCAAGGTTTCGTGTAAGTTTAGGCTGTATTTCGCCGCGTCTATGGATATCGCTCCGCTCGTATTCCTTGATATAGGAAGAAAAGACGGCGGATTCATGCCGGGCACGCCGATTTGAACTGCCGCCGGTCGCGCCGATAGGCAGGTGCGGCAAGCGGGTAGTCGGGTGGCAGGCGCCACTTGGCGCGGTACTCCGGTACGGTCATGCCGAGGGTTTGGACGATGTGGCGACGCAGAAGAACCACCCGCACTCCGGTCTCCAGGCATACAAGATGATCGTCCTGGACCGATTCAAAGACGGCTTCGGCCCGTGTTGGGGCAGCGCATACGGACGGGCTGTCTTTCAATTCATGCGATCTGTTCATGTCACGCGTCGTTCACCATTGCTTGATAAGGAAATAGACTTGAATGTTAAGGAAACGTCAAAGACAGGACAAAAAGCTTTCTGTCCTGGATGATTGTTTCCATTTTGCAAATTTCCGTTGCTGCTTGTCTGACAATCGCGGTTTTGCTATCCGTCAGATCGGCCGAAGGGCCCAGCAACGGATCGACGACCGGGACGGCGCGCGGGGATGCGGGACAGGCGCGGCGATCAGCGGTGAAGCGGCGGCCATCAACGGAACGACGCGCGATGACGACAGGGACAGGGGCGACGATCGAGGCGCTGGTGCTCGAGCGCGAGGAAGCCTTGCGCCGGGACATGGCGGTCTTTTTATGTCGTGTCTGCCGGCTTTCGGTGATCGAGGGCGCAGACACTGACGCCCTTGATCCGTGGCGGGGCGCGCTCGCGGGGCTGCGGCTTGCCGTGGTCGGCAGTGGCAGCGACGGCAGGGAAGGGATCGAGGCCGTCAGACGGTTGCGCGCCGAGGGGACGGGGGCGTTCGTTCTCTACATCAATCGCCAGCTACAGCCCGAGGAGGGCGCCGATGCCTTCGCCGCGGGGGCCGACGATGTGATGCGTACGCCTTTTTCCCTGCGCGAATTCGGGTTGCGCCTGCGGGCGCGGTTGGGGACCGGGCCGGGCGACGGCGCTGCGGTGCCACTGGTGATGCTCGACGGGGACAACCGGCTTCTGGCCGCCGGAAGCCAGGCGACGGTACAGCTGACGCGCGCCGAGGCCGAGGTGATGGCCGTCATCTTGCGCCACAGCGGAAGCCTCGTCACCCGTGACGATCTTTCGCGCGCGATCGACAAATGCGACTGGGTCTACGGAGACCGCAAGTTCGATGTCCATATCACCAAGATCAGAAAGAAGCTGAAAGCGGCGTTCGGCGCGCGCTACCAGCTGCGCGCGGTCCGCAGCGCCGGTTACGCCTTCGTCGAGAATACTGCCGGCGCCGACGTGCCCGTCGGCTGAATGACTGCGCGCTTCGCGATTTTTCTCGCTCTGGTTGTCAAGTTTTTGTTTGTTAACATACTTTAACGCTCCGCTCGCGTGGCGGCTCCGGCCAAAACACCACGGCTTGTGATCGGCGTTCAAGGCATCGTCAATATGTTGTGTTAACAGCTTGAAATCACGGTGTTTTCATTTCCGCCGCATCCCGCCGCCCTGCCTTCCTTCGCGATCTGTGCCGGGGTGTTGCGCGTCTGCTGCTTTTGTCCCGGCGAGAGGATTTAACAAAGATAAACTTATAGAAACGACTGCTACAGGCTATCTTCTTGCTCAAGGAACAAGAACAACCGGGAACACATCGCATGCCGGACAGAAAGCTGCTCGAACAGATATGGGACGGGGCCGTGGCAGTTGCGGATCCGGGTGCCAGGGGGCCGGTGGCGCAGGCGATCGCGGCGCGGCTCCCGGTGGCGACGGTGGTCCTGACGATCCGGGGTGGTGCCGCGGGGCCGCGGATCCTGCCCGAGTCGCATGAACTGATGCCGGACCTCGCCCTGGGCGATGTCCTGGCCGAGGAACTGGACGTTCACGTCCCCTATGGTGCCTTCGTCGTGCTGGAAGGCAGCGAATTTTCAAAGGGCGATACGCTTGGCGAGCAATATATAGAGTGGCTGCTCGATGTGGCGCTTCTAGATCTTGCTAATCTTGCCGATGTCACCTGTACCGCCGCGGAGGATGAGGCCGCGCTCGAAATGGCCCGGTTCCGTGCCGGCAGTGCCGCATCGCTGGGGGCGCTTTTCAAGGACCACCGGCTTGGCCGCCGTTTCACGCGCATGACCGCGGCGGAGGATGACCGGTTTGAGGCGTGGCCCGTCCCTCAGGGCCGGAACGCGACGCCCCGGCCGCGGCGGGCGGCCGGTTGATCCGTCCGCTCGCGGGGCAAGCCTTCCGTTTAACCATGTGTTAATCATGTAATTCTTTCAAGATCCGGCGTTCTGTGTTCTTTTGTTGCAGAGGACAACAAGGATAGTCGGGGCGTGTAATGATGGCGCTCAGCTACAGGGCCGCGCTGGAGACGCCGTTGCTGGCCGTCGAGGAAGAGCGCACGGCGATCCGCGGCTGGCAGGAGCGGGGCGACCGCACCGCGCTTGAGCTTCTGCTCAGATCGCATGCGCGTCAGGTCTATGCGCAGGTCCAGCGCTGGAGCCGCGATCCGGCCGAGACGGAAGACCTCGTGGCCGAGGGGATGATCGGCCTGATGCGCGCGGCTGACCAGTTCGACATGAGTCAGGATGTACGTTTCTCGACCTATGCGCATTGGTGGGTGATGACGTCGGTTGCCACCGCGCTCGCACGGATGCGTTCGCTGGTGGACATGCCGGCGCGCACCTATCTGGACGCCCGAATGGGCCGGCTGACGGGCCCTGACCGCGATCGCGTTCTTCAGGCGATGGGCGGCCATGTGAGCCTGGACGCCCTGACCTTCGAGGATGGTGCGGCCCGAATGGGAGATCAGCTTTGCAGCCCCGAGATGACGCCCGAGGAGCAGGTCGCGGCACGATCGAGCGAGGCGCGCATGCGCGATGTGCTTGCGGGCGCGCTGGCCAAGCTTGCCCCCGAGGACCGCGCCATCGTCGAGCGGCGCAAGCTTGCCGCACAGCCCGAACCGATAGAGCGTATCGCCTCCGAGCTTGGCATCAGCCGCGATCGCGCCCGGATGGTGGAGCGGCGCGCGCTCGCACGGTTGAAGCTTCTCCTTCAGCGCAACGGATTCTCGGCCTCGGTGCTGAACGAAAGGATTTAATCGGATGAAACCCGGCGCACCAATCTTCCTTGCGGGATATCCGCGCGATCTCCCGGCCGTGATATCGGCAAGGCAGGAAGGGCAGGGGCGCGATGGCTGAGATTTCGATGGTGACGGGCGGTGCGTCGACCGTCCCGGCGGCGGCCGCCACCGTCGCGTCGACCGGGGCCAAGGCGACCGGGGCGAAGGCGGGCGGGGGCGGCTTTGCGGCGCTTCTCGCGGGGGCGGCCGCGCCGCGGGCGGGCGCCGGCGCCAGCTCCGGGACGGGATCGGCGGTGGGCGCGGTTGGGGATGCGGCGTCGCAGGCTGGCACCGATGGCGCTCCGGGCGGAACCGGCGAGGCGGCCGCGGCGCTGGCCGCGTTGTCGGGGCTGGGCAAGCGCGGTGCGGATGCCGCTTCCCTTCTGGCAAGCCGGGTGGCGCTTGCGGCGGGCCTGCGTCGCGGCGAGCTTGCCGTTCGGGGGCGTCTGTCGGAAGGCGGCGTCGTGGCTGCGGGGGCAGGGCAGGCAGTGACGACGGCCATGGCCGACCGGGTCGCGGCGGGTCTCGGCCGCTATCTGCGCCGCTTTGATGCCCAACATGGAACCGATGCCGTTGCGCGGCTGGAAAAGGCTCTGTCCGCCGTGACAGAGGCGAAAGGTGCCGATCACGCGGCCCCGTCTTCCAGGGACAGGGGCAGTGCGCCGGACCCGGCCGCGCTTTTCGCGATGCTATCGGCTCTCTACGGGCTTGTGCATCCGCGCGCGGTGGCTATCGACGCGGCCCGGACCGTGCCCGTTTCCGGCGGGGCAGGGGGGGCGGATGACAAGATGCCCGCCGTGCCCGGCGCCCGGCAGGACAGGGCGCTTGCCGGTTTCGAGGATCCGCGCATGCAACGGCTTCTGTCGACCCTTCTGGCCGCCGCGCAGGGGGACAAGTCTTCGTCGGCCGCGCTTGCCGCCGTGGCCCGGAGCGGCGCAGCGGTGGCGAGCCCGGTCGTGGCGAAGGCGGCCGATCCGGCAACAACGCCGCCGGCGCTGCCCGGCACCCGCGATCACGCGCTGGCGGGACTTCTGGCGGCCACTTTCGGCGACGCGTCGCCCGCGGCCGGGGGCGGCATGCCAGCCGCGCAGGCTGCCGGGGCCACGCCCGCCGCGACGCCCCACGGGTTTGCCGCGCTTCCGCCCGGAATCAGCCAGGCGCGCTTTGCGCAATTCGTCACCGGTCAGATCCGCGGTGTCACGATCGGGCAGGGACAGACCCGCATCGCGCTCAGCCCACGTGGCTTGGGCGATATCGAGATAGACCTGCGTCACCATGATGACGGGGCGCTGCGCGTGGTGGTTCGGGCCGATAATCCCGTGGTCCTCGCGAGCCTTCGCAGCGACCGCGAAACCCTCGCCCAGATCCTTGCCGGAAACGGGCTCGGCGGCGCCGGCGCCACGCTGGATTTCGAAGGCTTCGCGGGCCATGAAGGCCGTCGCGGCCAGCAGGAAACAGGCCGCCACCCATCCTCGGGAGCACCCATGGCCGATTCCGCCGAGGCCGTGGCGCCGGCGTCCGGATCGTGGCGGGCGCAGATCGGCAATGGCCGGCTCGACATCCGAACCTGACAAGCACGAAGGAGTCCCCTCCATGGCGACCACATCGGCCACGCCCGGCCCCGCCGCAGCACCGACGACCACCAGCGCGAACAGCCAATCGACGGCCGCGACCGCGCGCAACCAGCTTGGCGTCGATTACAACAACTTTCTCAAGCTTCTGACCGCCCAGATCGGCAATCAGGATCCGCTCAAGCCGATGGATTCGACCCAGTTCGTCAGCCAGCTTGCGCAATTGTCGCAGGTCGAGCAGGCGGTGCAGACGAACAGCAATCTGGAGGCGCTCAAGACACGGATCTCGGCAATTTCGGCCCTGTCCGACATCAACCTGATGGGGCGGGACGTGACGCTGGCCTCGGACCGGCTCGAGCTGAGCGGCGGCGCGGCGGGGACCGTCTACCAGCTTTCGGGTCAGGCGCAGGCGGTGAACGCGACGATCACCGATGGCGCCGGCACGGTCGTGCGTCACCTCTCGGGCCTGTCGACGCAGGCCGGCACGCGCGTGCCGCTGAACTGGAACGGCCGTGACGACGCCGGCAACGCGCTGCCCGACGGGATCTATCACCTGACGATCGATGCCAAGGACGCCCAGGGCAACGCCGTTTCCTACGATACCTATCCGACCACGCGGGTCGAACAGGTCCTGTTCGGAAACGGGACCGATTCCCTTCGTCTGCGCAACGGGCAGGACGTGCCGGCTGCGCAGCTCCTTTCAGTGAGCTGAGATCCGGGCGCGCCGGCAGAGGTCCAGTGAGGCAGGCGGATCAGGCGCCGGGGTGGGGCGCGCGCTGGAAGGTGGGAAAACCCACCCCGCGCACGGCCGGAAACTCGGCCGCGAGCCGCTTGGCCAGTTCGGCGCCGAGGGTGCGGATCACGACCGGCTCGGGCCGCGCGCGCAATGTCAGAAGGGGCGTGTCGACCGCATCCGCGAGCAGTGCGCGCATCCGGTCGCGCAGCCGGGCCTTGCCCAGCTCCGTGGCCAGCGCCTGCGCGGCGGCATGGCCCTCCACGGTGATCTCGGGGACCACGATCAGATCGGTGCGCACGCCGGGCCAGTTCATGGCAATGCTCATCTGGCCGAGCGACAGCTTTCGCGTGCTGGTATCGGGCTTGGCCGTCCCGGCGGCGGGGGTCAGCATCGCGGCCAGACGGGGCCCCGTTGCATAGCCCAGCCCCGCACCTGCGACCGGCGCCGCGATCAGGAGAAGCAGGATGCGTTTGCGCATGAACAGAGCCTAGTACGGCAGAACGACGTTGAGGAAATCCTGCCCGTAGCGCGGCTGCTGCACCGATGATAGCTGGCCCTGGCCGCCGTAGGAAATGCGTGCCTCGGCGATCTTCTCATAGGGAATGGTATTGTCCCGGCTGATGTCCTGCGGGCGGATGATGCCGGCCACGCGCAACTCGCGCATCTCTTGATTGACCTTTACCTGCTGACGGCCGGCAATGACCATCTCGCCGTTGGGCAGCCTCTTGACCACCATCGCCGCGACCTTGAGATTGATCGTCTCGTTCCTGTTGATCGAGCCCGAGCCGTTGGCCGAAGACGACGAGCCGAGATCGACCAGATTGCCCGACGCGGCCGGGCCGGGCAGAACCTTTCCCAGATGGCTGCCGAGGCCGAAGAAGGTGGGAAAGCCGAGCTTTTCGTTGCCGCCGCGCGAACGTTGCGAGGCATTGGAAAGCTTGGCCTTGTCGTCGATGTTGATATCCACCGTCAGGATGTCGCCCACCCGCGCGGCGCGCTGGTCGCCGAAGAAGCCACGCGATCCGCGGGGCCACAGCGATGCCGCTTCGGCGCGCACCGGAACCGGCCTGGGTTCGGCGGGCGGCATCGGGACCTGTACATTGGCCGCCTCCGGCATGGTCTTGGCATTCAGGTCCATGCCCGAAAGGTGCGGATTGCGGGCGGCCTGAATGCTGGCGCAGCCCGACAGCGCGGCGGCGAGGACAAGAAGGAAGGGCAGGCGAAGAGGGCGGGCGTTCATTGCGATACCTCGACGATCCCGCCGGGCCGGGCGATCCCGGTGACGGTACGGTTGCTGGCCAGATTGACGACTCGCACGGGCCGGTCGGCCTCGGCATCGCCGATGGCGCGGCCTGGCGCGCTCAGGGTCATGCCGCCGCGATCGTACTGGATCGAGACCCGCTCGCCCCGGCCGACGACCACCGGCGCGCTCACCGACTGGCTGGGGACCGGGCGGCCCTCGGCCAGCATGCGCCGCGCCTCCATGCCCCGCAGCTGGTCGAGCCCGGTCACCGCGAAGGCGCCGATGCGCGCGTAGGGGACGGGAATGGTGCGAAAGTCCGCGCGGGACAGGAGCGTGCCGGGCATGATCCGGCGGGTCGGTACCGGCACATCGACAGTCAGCACCGCAAGCCCGTCGACCCGATAGGTGCTGCCGTCCGCGGTGACGACATTGGCGGCGAACTGCCCGCTCTGACGATCCATCCAGAAGGCGCTGACCAAGGTGCCCGAGGTGATGTCGCCGTCGCGTAGCGTGACCTCGAAATGTCCCTTTTCCGGCATTTCGTAAGCCATTTCCGTGCGAGCCTTCTCGGCGATCAGGGTGGTGACGGCGGTGGCGCGCGCCGCGTTCGCGCCCAGCCCGAGGGCGCACAGGACGGCAAGCGAAAGGGCGGCGGAACGGATCATCGCATCACTTGATCTGGTTGGTGGTGGCCATCATCTGGTCGGCCGTCTGCACCGCCTTCGAATTCATCTCATAGGCGCGTTGGGCCGAAATCAGGTCGGTGATCTGCTGGATGATGTTGACGTTGGAATTTTCCAGGTAGCCTTGGCGCAAAACGCCCACGCCGGGATCGCCCGGATTGGCCGTCGTGGGCTGGCCCGAGGCGACGGTCGCCTGAAGCAGGTTGTCGCCAAGCGGTTTCAGCCCGGCGTCGTTGACGAAGGTCGCCATGGTGATCTGGCCAAGCTGAACGGGCGTGGGGTTGCTGCCGACATAGGCCTGGACAAGACCCTGCTGGTTGATCTCGATCTTGGTCGTATTGGCCGGCACGGTGATACCGGGCGACACGTCATAACCCTGCATGGTGACGATCTGGCCCGTGGCGCTCAGCTGGAACGTCCCCGCACGGGTATAGGCGAGGCTGCCGTCTGGCATGTTGACGGCGAAATAGCCCTTGCCATCCACCGCCAGGTCAAGCTGGTTGCCGGTATGGGTCAGGCCGCCCTGGGTGTCGAGCCGGACCACGCCGACGCTTTGCACCCCCAGCCCGATATCGAGCCCGACCGGACGCACCGTGCCCGCGCTCGAGGTTTGCGCCCCCTCGCGCCGCTCGCTTTGATAGATCAGGTCCTCGAAGGCTGCGCGGCTCGACTTGAAGCCGGTGGTATTGGCATTGGCGATGTTGTTGGAAATGACATCGACATTGGTCTGCTGGGCCAGCATGCCGGTGGCGGCGATCCCGAGCGCTCTCATCGCAATGGTCCTTTCTTGCCTTCGGTCTCAGACCTTGCCCAGCTGTCCCAGCGTCTGCTGGCGCAGGCTGTTCTGTTCATCCATCAGTTTCATCGCGCGATCGTAGGCGCGCTGGATTTCCATCATCCGTGTCATCTCGAGCACCGGCTGCACGTTGCTCTGCTCCAGGAATCCCTGCGACAGGCGCGGCGCGGATTCGGGCGTCAGCGAAGGCTGTGCGCCGCCGGGGGCGATCATCATCCCGTCGCCGATCCGCTGGTAGCCATTGATGCCCGGTACCGCGAAGATGCCCACCTGACCCAGTTGCTGCCCCTTGGGTCCGGTGATGGTGCCGTCGCGGGCGACGGTGAACCGGTTGCCCACGCCCGCGGGAATGGCGATCGGGGCGCCAGAGGAATCGAGCACCTGCGCCCCCTTCAGCGTCACCAGGTTGCCCTGCGCGTCGATGGTGAAGCGCCCGTCGCGGCCAAACGCCGTCTGTCCCGTCGCCGTGCGGTAGCCGAACCAGCCCTTGCCCGACAGCGCCATGTCAAGCGGATTGCCCGTCTTCAGCAACTGCCCCTGGCTTTGGTCGAGATAGCTGCCCTTGTTCAGCACGAAGCTGACCGAACTGCCCGGTCCGCCGCCGCCGCCGCCAAGGTTGTTCTCCACCAGGGACTGGAAATCGTTGCGCTGCGCCTTGAAGCCGGTCGTGTTGACATTGGCCATGTTGTTGGCCGCGACATCGAGGCTGCGGACAAGGGACTTGGCCAGCGACAGCGAGACATAGACCGAGTTTTCCATGGGCGTCCCGTTCTTGCGTTTCTTCGCGCTCGCGCCAGGAATTCATGAAGAATTCGCTGTTGTCATTTACATTTGCTTGTTCTGTTCTTAGTATTCTTGATTGCGACAAGATTTACAAGATTTTTCCTTCGATGCGCATGGATGTGATCCGTCTACGGTCTGTGGCACTGGCGCTGGCGCTGATGTTGCCGGGGGCGGCCGCCTGGCCGGCACCGTCCCTCGCACTGCCCCCCGTGCCATCCCCGGCGTCGTCTGGCGGGCCGTCTGGCGCGCCGGCGCCGACTGCCGCCGCGGCGCCGCCGGCGGGTTCCGGGGGCGCGCCCTATGCGGCTTTCGATTTCGCGCGTGACCGGATCGCGGCCTTTCCCGCGCGCCGGCGCGCGTTGATCGCGCGGCTCGCGTCGGCATCCGATGCGGTCAGTGCTGCCACGGTGCGGCTGGATCTGGCGACGCTCTATCTCGCGCAGCTTCTCCTGCCCGAGGCCCATGCGGCTCTGGCGCCGATCGCGGTCGATGCGCTTCCGCCCGCGGCGCGGGCGCGGCTGAAGGCGCTGCGAGGCGCGCTGACGATCGTCGCGGGCGGCGCGCTCGGCCAGGATCCTGCGCCCGCCGGCGGTTGGCGCGATCAACCGTTCTGGGCCGCGCTCGATGCCGTTCACGCCAAAGATCCCGCAGCCATCCGCAGGACCCTCGCCGCCGGGGTTAAGGGCCTTGGCGCCTATCCGCGGGCCTATGCCGATCTGGCGTTGCCGCAGTTTCTGCAGGCCGCAATAGAGACGCAGCAATGGACGCTGGCCAAGAATATCGCAGTCGGGTTCGATGCCTACCCCACGTTAAAGGCGCGGCCGGTCTACCGTTATCTTCTGGGGCGCGCAGCAGAGGGAGTGAAGCGCCCCGACAAGGCGCTCGAGGCGTTCCGGGCCGCAGCAGCGGGGCAGGGGGTCTATGCGATGCGCGCGCGTCTCGCGATCGTCGATCTGGGCTTCGACAAGGGGCTGGTCAATGCCGAGCAGGCGCGCAGCCTGCTGCACCGGGTTCTCAAGGACTGGCATGGCGGGCCGATCGAGCTGGGCGCGCTGCGGCGTCTGGCGCGGGTCGACCGGCGATTGTCGGACTGGCCCGATCTGCTGTGGACGCTGGGGCGCATCGCGGCGCGCTTTCCCGCCAGTCCCGATGCCGGCCCCGCGCATGCACAGGCCGAGAGCCTGATCGCGGCCTATTACCACCTTGGTGCGCAGGGCAAGCTGCCGCTGGCCCGATGGCTGCGAACGCATCGGCGCATCCTGCCCTATTTCGGCGGCGACAAGGCCTTCGAGGACGCGTCCGAGGAACTTGCCGGCCGGCTCCTTGCGGCCGGTATGACCGGGCTCGCGGCCCAGGAATACGCGCGGATTCACGACCGGCTGGCGCTGGTGCGCGCGGCCGGGCTCTGGCCCGTGGCGGAGGATCGGCTGACGCGGCTGCGGCTGGGAGAGGCCGAGGCGCTGATCGAGGGCGGCCAGGACGCGGCAGCGCGCAAGATCCTGCTGCCCTTCGCGGCCACACCGCCCGGAACACCGGCGCTGGCCCGGCGTGCGGCGCGACTGCGGGCGCGGGCGCTGGCGGCCCTGGGCGACGTGCCGGGTGTCGCCGCGATCGCCATCGCGCAGCCGCAAGCGGCAGACCTGCGGCGTCTGGCCAAGGCGGCCGCGGCGCGCGGCGCCTGGAAGGACGAGGGCGCAAGGCTACAGCAGATGTGGAAGGATTATCCCAAGGATTTCACTCAGGACGATGCGATCGCGCTGCTGCTGGCGGCTTATCGCGCGGGCGACATGGGCCTTGCGCGCCGCGCGGCGGATGCGCTGAAATCGCTCGGTGCCGACACCCGGGCGCGGCGACTTGCAGCGAGCCTCGTTCAGCCGAAACCCAAGCCTGCGCCCCTGCGCCAGAGCGAGGCGGATGCGCGGCTGAAGGGGGCCGCGGACGCGATCCGGCGCGCTCGCGGCCTGGGTGGTACGGCGGCCGGGGGCAAGGCATCGCCCGGGCCATAAATTCAGGATAGATAAGAAGAGTGCCAAGCATATAACGACGGTCTATTTTTAAACCGCCGTTAAATTTCGATGCAATATTTGATGCTCAGGGCATTCGGCAGGGCACGGAAGGATTGAGTCATGAGCATTTCGAGCGCGATGCAGACCGGGGTCAGCGGGCTCTTCGCCAATTCGACGGCGGTCAGCAAGATCGCCGAGAACATCGCCAACGCCAATACCGACGGCTACAAGCGCCGCTTCGCCGAGATGGTGACGACCATGCCCTTCAGCGACAACGGCGACGTGCCGGCCGGGGTCAAGGCGGTGGTCGGCTCCAACGTCACCCAGGGCGGTGCCTTGCAGGCCACCCATTCGCCGACCGATCTGGCGGTGAACGGTCAGGGCTTCTTCATCGTCTCGACCCGGCCCAACGATCCGGTGCAGTCGCACTATCTGCTGACGCGGGCCGGCAACTTCACGCCCGATGCCAACGGAAACCTGGTGAATGCCGCAGGCTATTACCTTGCGGGCTACAAGTACGACCCCACCGGCGCGCTTGGCCAGCTCGACCGCAACAGCTTTGCGGGGATGCAGAGCGTCAACGTGACCGATGCCACGATCCAGCCTACCGCCACGACCAAGATCGGCATCGCCGGCAATCTGCCCGCGCAGGAGACCGGACAGACGCCGGCCGCGGCGCCCTTCACCTCCTCGACCGAATATTACTCGGCGCTGGGTCAGCCGGGGCGGCTGCTGTTCAACTGGGCGCCGACCAGCACGCCCAACCAGTGGACGGTGGGCTTTTCGGATGCGGCGGGGACGAGTTACGGCAACGTCACGGTGACATTCAACGATTCCGGCACCGTCGCCGGAACCCCGGCATCCTATTCCGGCGCGACCAGCAGCGCGACCGCGCCTGCGGGTTTCAGCTTCAACACCGCGACCGGTGCGGCGACACTGACGATCAACAACGGAACCACGCCGCAGACCGTCCAGGTGAACCTCGGCGCACCCGGCAGCAGCAGCGGCATGACCCAGTTCGCCGGTGACTTCACCCCGCAGACCTTCAACAAGGACGGCTCGGCGAGCGGCTCGCTCAGCCGGGTCGAGATCGATTCCAGCGGCACGCTTACGGGGGTCTTCTCGAACGGGATGCGAAAGCCGCTCTACCAGATCCCGCTGGGTCAGGTGACCAATCCCGACGGGCTGCTGCCGAGCGACGGCAACGCCTACAAGCTGTCGCGCGATTCGGGCACCTATACCAACGGGCAGGCCAATACCGGCGCGCTCGGCGGCATCTCCTCGAGCACGCTCGAGGCCTCGAATGTCGATATCGCGCAGGAACTGAGCGATCTGATCCGCGTCCAGCGCGCCTATTCGACCAATGCCAAGATCGTCACCACCATGGACCAGATGCTGAGCGAGACGACCCAGCTCAAACGCTAGATCCGTTCGGCGCGCGCCGTCCGGGGCGGCGCGCGGGTGATCGGCAAATGATTGCACCAAGGCTTGTGACATGACGCTCAATTCCGCCCTCATCGCCAGCCGCGCCGGGCTCGACGCCACCCAGATCTGGTCCGACGTGACCGCGCGCAACATCGCCAATGCCAATTCCGACAGCTACGTGCGCAAGGAAGCGGTGATGACGACGCGGTCCGAGGGTAGCGGCGGCACCGTCGAGGTGACCGAGATCCGGCGCGAGGTGAATGCCTCGCTCGATCGGATGTATCGGTCCGAATCCGGCAAGATGGCGACGCACAAGGCCGTCTACGAGGCGATCAACGCCTATACCGCGACCCTCGGCCAGCCGCAGGATGCCTTTTCGCCCGCGGCGCGTCTGACCGCGCTTCAGAACAGTTTCCAGAC
>JASBUM010000676.1 GCA_030147905.1 Acidimangrovimonas sp. | reverse complement strand
CAGCTTCTGGTCGCGCGACCATTCGGCACGGGCTACGGGATGGGCGGCAAGATGGGCGGCAAGCCGGCCCGCCGCGTCAGGAACCATCGTGCGCAGCTTCAGCATCCGGAACCGGCGGCCGTCCTTGCCGATTCGCTCCTGCGCCAGGAAGGGAGCGCCGCCGTCCAGCATCACCAGCAGCGCCAGCACCCCGATCAACGGCGCAAGCAGCACCGCCGCGACCGATGCCGCGACAAGTTCGAGCGGACGCTTGAACCGGTTCACGTAGATCCCGCCGCCGGCGTTCCCGCGTGGCAGATGCGGAATCTGCACCATCATGCCATTCATCCGCAAGGCGTTGGATCTATAAGAAAATCCTGCGTCTGCTCGTGTTGACTGCATCATCTGGTTCGACCCTGTCATCAATGCCGGGCGATCCCGGTCGCGGGGGGACGGCCCTCGGTGGCGTGGCGCGATGGGATCTGATGAAAGGCTTAATTGCTTAATTCCTCGTTAAGCATCGCGGGCTAACGCTTGATCCAGACGGATGCGCGGCGGCGGGGGTTGCCGGCCGGATGGCCGGGTCCGTCGGATGCCGGGGGCGCCGGCGAGCGAAAGGAGCGCATGATGGCGGAGGAAGGTTTCTACCTGGGCTATTTCGGGCTCGCGGAGCGTCCCTTTTCCCTGCGGCCGGATCCGGATTTCCTGTTCTGGTCCGAACAGCATCGGCGGGCCGACGCGATGCTGGAATTCGGGTGCCTCTCGCATGCGACGGTGATGATGCTGACCGGCGAGATCGGTGCCGGCAAGACCACCCTCGTGCAACGTCTGATCGCCGCTTCCGGCACCGATCGCACGGTGGGCCTGATCGCTCAGGCGCGTGGCGACGGCCCGATCATGGACTGGATCCTTGCCGCTTTCGATATCGATCCCGGCGCCGCGGATGCGGTCGCCCGGCACCGCGGATTCGAGGAATTCGTGATCGCCGAATATGCGGCCGGCCGGCGGGTTCTGCTGATCGTGGACGAGGCCCAGAACCTTTCCGAGACGGCGCTGGAAACCCTGCGGCTGCTGAGCAATATCAACGCCGGCAAGGACGACCCGCTGCAGATTCTGCTGGTCGGGCAGCCCGAGCTTCGCGAAACCGTCGGCCGGCCCGGCATGCGTCAGCTTGCCCAGCGGATCGGTGCGAGTTGCCATCTCGGCGCGCTCGATGCCGAATCGGTCGCGGCCTATATCGCCCACAGGCTGCGCAGCGCGGGCGGTAGCGGGCGGGAATTCACCCCCGGCGCGGCCGAACTGGTGCATGCCTATACCGGGGGCATCCCGCGCCTGGTGAACCAGTTGTGCGATTTCGGCCTGCTCTATGCCTGGACGATGGATCAGCGTCGGGTGACCGACGACGTGCTGCGGGCGGTTCTCGCCGAAGGGGCGTGTTTTGGTGCGCGTCCGCGGCTGGAGGCGGTGCGATGAGGGCCCAGATCGCCTTCTACGCGGCGGTTCTGCGCCGCCACCTGGCCTGGTTTCTCGGCGTCGTTGTGCCGATCGGCGGTGGCGCGCTGGTGCTGGCGCTGATGTTGCCGCCGGTCTATCGCGCGCAGGGCACGCTGGGTGTGGCGCAGCCGGCGGTACCGCTTCAACTGATCGGCCTGCGCCCCGATGCCGGGACCTCGCAGCCCTTCGATACGATCGAAAGCCACCTGCGCGCCGCGGCGACGTTGCGCACACTCGCCGCCGGACTGGCGGCGAAGGATAGTGCGTCCACCGGTTCACCTGTCGCGGCGCCGACACCAGCGGCGCTGGAGCGCGGGCTTGCGATCGTGACGGACAGGCCGCGCGGACGCGCACCGACGATGACCATCGCCTATGAAGGACCCCGCCCCGAGCAGGCCGCGCGCGTGGTCGATGCGCTGGTCGCGACCGCGCTTCGCGAGGACCGGCGCGACAGAGAGGCGCGCGCGGGCCAGCGGCTTGCCTTCTTCGACCACGAAGAGGCGCGGGTGGGCGCGGCACTCGATGCCGTCGATCAGCGGATCATGACGTTCAAGCGCGCGAACGCCGGGGCCTTGCCGGAGGATCGCGGCTTCATGCAACAACAGCGGCTGGTGCTTCAGCAGCAGCTTGCGCAAACCGCACGCGAGGGTGCTGCGGTGGTCGATCAGCGTGCGCGTGTCGCCGATCTGCTGCGCTCGACACGGATGCAGGACCGGGCCGCCACGGGTGCAGCGGCGGAACCGGCGGCGCTTGCCGGGCTTCAGCGCAGGCTTCGGGCGGCACGAGCGGTCTACAGCGCCAGCAACCCGAAGGTGACGATGCTCGAGGCCGAGATCGCCACTTTGAAGGCCGCTCCGGCGGCGGGCCCGGTGACGGTGCCCAAGGCCGCCGGGGCGCCCGCCACGATGGCGCCCCGCCCGGCGATGCGCTCCGAACCCGGCGCCGCGTCGCCCGGAACGGGCGCTATGGGTGTGTCGCCCGGAACGGGCGCTATGGACGCGACTGCCGGAACGGGCGCTGTGGACGGGTCTGCCGCGCGGCCGGCGGGCGTGCCGGAAACGCTCTTGCGTCTCCAGCTTGCCGATATCCAGTCGCGGCTTGCCGCCCTGGCGCAGCAGGAGCGGGCCATTCGCG
>JASBUM010000668.1 GCA_030147905.1 Acidimangrovimonas sp. | reverse complement strand
AGAGACGCCGAAGAAGCGCTCGAAGATGCCGCTGATCGCCGGTCTGGTGGCGATGCTGGCGCTGGGCGGCGGGGGTTTCTACGCCACCTACAGCGGTCTCGTGGCGCTGCCTTTCGGCAAGCCCGCAACGGCCGAGGCGGGTGGCAAGGCCGACAAGAGCCAGGTCGCGCGCATTGCCTTCGTCCCGGTCGAGCCGCTGGTGATCTCGCTTTCGCCGGGGGCGCGGGCCACCCATCTGCGTTTCGTTGCCCAGCTTGAGGTCGACAAGAGCCACAAGCAGGAGGTCACGGAACTGATGCCGCGCGTACTCGATGTGCTCAACGGCTATCTGCGCGCGATCGCACCGGCCGATCTGGAAAATCCGGCCACCCTTGTACGGCTGCGCGCGCAGATGCTGCGCCGGGTGCAGGTGGTGACCGGCCCGGACCGGGTGCGCGATCTGCTGGTGACCGAATTCGTGCTGAATTAGGAGGGGAAGATGACCTTGATCGCCGATTTTCTGCTTGCGGCCGGCGCCTTCGGGGTCGCGCTCTACTGCATCGTCCTGTCACGCCGGCTGCGGCGATTCGCTACGCTGGAGGGCGGTATGGGCGGCGCGATCGCGGTTCTGTCGGCGCAGGTCGACGACATGACGCGCGCACTCGAACGCGCCCGGACGACGGCCGGCGATTCCGTCCAGTCGCTCGAGGCGCTGACCGTGCGGGCCGAAGCGGTCGCAGCGCGCCTCGAACTCATCCTGGCGGCGATGCACGAGATGCCGGAAGCGCCGCGGGCGCAGAAACCGGGGTCCGCGGGCTCGGCTCGTGGACCGCGGGCCATCCGGCGCAGGCGCGCGGCCATGGAAGGCGAGGGCGCGCAATGACCCGGCGGCATCCGCGCGCCACGGTCGCGCGCAATCGCCGCGGTACGCTGGGCTTCGTCACCGCCATGCTTCTGGGTGCAGGCGCGATCCGGCTGACCCTCGGGCTGGATGAGGCGAACGCGGTCGAGGCGGTGCAACGCGCGGTGACGCCCGCGCCGGCGGCGGCGAATTGCACCGAGCCGGCGCCGCCCGAAAATCTCGCGGCGCTGGTCGAGGCTCTGAAGGCGCGCGAGGCGCGCATAGCCAGCCGCGAGGCGACACTTGCCGAACGGCGCCAGACGCTCGCCCTCGGCCGGCGTGCGCTCGATGACAAGCTTGCCGAACTGAAAGCGGCCGAAAAGCGGCTGTCGAGGAACCTCGCGCTGGCCAGCACCGCGGCCGAGGCCGATGTGGCCCAGCTCACCAAGGTCTACGAGAACATGAAGGCCCGCGATGCGGCGCCCGTCTTCGAACAGATGGCACCGGCTTTCGCGGCCGGATTCCTCGGCCGGATGAAGCCCGAGAATGCCGCCGCGATCATGGCCGGCCTGACGCCCGAAAAGGCCTATTCCGTCAGCGTCATGCTGGCCGGCCGCAATGCCGCGGCGACCAGGGATTAACTGCTGCGGCAGGCGCCCGCGCTGAGGTTTTCTTAATCGGTCGCTGCGAAAGTCGCCCGGCGCCGGCAGGAAAAAGGGGGCAGCGCATGATCGGCATCGTCGGAATCGTCGTTATCTTCGTGATGGTCTTCGGCGGCTACGTCGCGGCGGGCGGAAAGATGGGCGTGATCCTGCATGCGCTTCCGTTCGAACTGGTGATGATCGGGGGGGCGGCGATCGGCGCCTTCCTGCTGTCCAACGACGCCGCCGGCGTGAAGCACACGCTCAAGGACATGGGCAAGGTCTTCAAGGGAACGCGCTGGAAACCCGCAGATTATCGCGACCTGCTCTGCCTCTTGTTCGAACTGATCCGCCTTGCCCGGCAGAACCCCGTCGGCCTCGAGGAACATATCGAGGCGCCCGCCGATTCGTCGATTTTCGCGCGCTACCCGCGGATCCAGGCGGATCACGAGGCGGTCGAGCTGATCTGCGACACGATGCGCTCGGCCTCGATGAACTATGACGACCCCCACCAGGTCGAGGACATTCTCGACAAGCGGATGGAATCCAATCTCAACCATGCCATGCATTCGAGCCACGCGGTGCATGCCGTTGCGGACGCCCTCCCGGCCCTGGGGATCGTCGCTGCCGTGCTTGGCGTCATCAAGACCATGGGGTCCATCGACCAGCCCCCCGAAGTGCTGGGCGGGATGATAGGCGGCGCGCTGGTGGGTACCTTCATGGGGGTCTTCCTGGCCTATGGGCTGGTCGGACCCATGGCCGCGCGGCTCAAGACCGTGACCGAAGAGGACGCGCAGTTCCACAAGCTGATCCGCGAGGTGCTGATCGCCAATCTCCACAATCACCCGACCAACATCTGCATCGAGGTCGGCCGGCAGAACACCCCTCACAACATGCGCCCCAGCTTCTCCGATCTGGAGGATGCGCTGCGCA
>JASBUM010000666.1 GCA_030147905.1 Acidimangrovimonas sp. | reverse complement strand
GGCGAAACCCGCCGCCGGAACATTGTCGAAGCCTACGACCGACAAATCTCCCGGCACCGAAAGCCCCATCGCCTGCGCCTCCTGCATGGCGATCAGCGCAAGTTCGTCGAACAGGCACACCAGCGCGGTCGGCCGGTCCGGCGCCGCCAGTCGCTCGCGGATCGCGGCCCGATGCGCGTCGGGGTCGAAACGCGGGGCGCGGATCGCGGCCAGCGTGACCGACGGATCCCCGCGGGCGCCGATCGCCCCGGTGAGGCCGCTTTCGCGGTCGGCGCGAAAGCTCATCGCCTCGCCGATGGAGACAAGGCCGAAGCGGCGATGACCCAGCTCGTAAAGCAGTTCAAACGCGCGGCCGAAAGCCTCCGCGCCATCGGTGTCGAGCCATGCGAAGGGCTGGGTGCTGCGCGTGCGCCCGTGCGCGACGAAAGGAATGCGCGCCTCGATCAGGAACTGCACGCGCGGGTCGTCCTCTGCGATCCGGGTCAGCACCACGCCGTCGGCGCGACCGCCGTGCACGATATGGCGCAGCACCTCCAGCTCACTCTGGCCGCGGGTGACCGTGGCGATGAACAGATCCGCCCCCTGGTTCACCAGCCCCTCGCCGAGGCCGGTGACGAAATCGCCCAGAAAGCTGTCGACGAAGCTGGGGCCGCGCATCGGCAGGACCAGCCCGACGAAGCCGGTGCGCCCCGATACCAGCATGCGGCCGGCCATATTCGGCGCATAGCCGAGGGTCCGCGCCATCTCGCGGACCCGCACGCGCGTGGCGGGGGCGACGTCGTCATAGCCGGAGAGCGCACGCGAAACCGTGGCCACCGAAAGATCGAGAGCCTGGGCCAGTTCTTTGAGTGTCGCTCGCTTGCGCATTGGCGTCCAAAACGTTTCAGATTCTCTTTTTGCCGAATTGAAACGTTTTCGGTGATGAGTCAACGTCTTTTTGGATGGTATGGCGATCCGGGGTTTGGCGCCGCCTCTGCGCTCGTTCCTCTTTCGTGCATCGCAAGGGCCCGGGCGCCGGGCCGGGGCCGCGCGTCAATCCGATGCCGACGCCTGCGGCTAGCCGCGCGGCGGGAATCGGGACGGGGATCGGGGCAGGCGCGAAGCCACAGCACATGGCCCGAACCAAAAGCGGCGCCGGCAGACCGGCGGCAGACCGGCCTCAGGCGTTGGCGGCGCGGGCGGTGAAATGCAGGCTGACCTGCAGACCGGGGCGGGCATCGTCGAGCGTCAGCGTGGCGTCGTGCAGATCCGCGATCACCGCGACCAGCGCCAGGCCCAGTCCGCTTCCGGGGGTCGTGCGCGACCGCTCCAGCCGATAGAGCCTGCGCAGCACCTTGGCGCGCTCCTCGGCCGGAATCCCGGGCCCGGTGTCGCGCACCGTCAGCACCGGCTGCCCCCCGGCGGTGGCAAGCTGCACCTCGATACGGCTGCCGCGCGCCGTGTGACGCAGCGCATTCTCGATGAGATTGGCCAGCGCCTGACCCAGCAATCCCTTGTCGCCGCTGACGATGACGGGCGTGTCGGGCAGGCTGGTGGTCAGGCTCTGGCCGTTGTCCTCGGCGCTGGGTTCGTAGATCTCGGCGAAGGTGCGTACCACGTCGCCCAGATCGACCGGCACGAAATGCGCCTTGGGGCTTCCGCCCTCGATCTGGGCGATCTGGAGAAGCGACTGGAAGGTCGCGGCGATGCGATCCGCCTCGGCCTTGGCGCGCGCGGCAAGCTCGGCATCCTCGGCGGCGAGGCCGGGGCGCATCTCGAGCTGGTTGAGCAGCACCGCGACGCGCTGGATCGGGGTCTTCAGGTCATGGGCGATGTCGGCCGAAACCTGTCGCAGTGCCTCGGTCGCGGCCTCCTGCCGTTCGGCCATGCGGTTGATATGCTCGCCGATCAGCGCCAGATCGTCGCCGTCCCTCGGCAGCGCGTCGATGCGTGCCGACAGCTCCCCCGAGGTCAGATGTACGAGCGTGGCGGTAATCTTCTCCACCCGCGCCTTGGACCGGCGCGCCATCCACAAGCCGCCTCCCAGCGCGATGATGATGGTCGGCAGAAGGCTGAGGATCAGCACGTCGAGGAACATGTTGCCCAGCGCGATCACCGGTTCGCGGCTTTCGGCGATGATCAGCTGCCCGCCGAAGAAATTGCCCGCCAGCCCGAGGTAGTTGCGCACGCCGTTCTTCGCCCTCGGCCCGAGATCCAGCTCGAGAAAGCCCTCGGGGCCGCGGCGCAGGGCGACGTTGCCATAGACCTGACCGTTGGGCGCGAGATAGGTCAGGATCCGTTGCGAAGGATTGGTCACCGCGCCCTGATTGGCCACCAGTGCGGCCAGCGCCGTCGCCGAGGGAGCGGCCGAAAAGGCGGCCATCTGCTGTTCGAGATCGGCGCGCATCCCGGCGTAGAGGTTGTTGCGGATGACCAGATAGGTGCCGCCGAAGCTGGCGAGGCTTACCAGCGCGAAGAGCAGCACCAGAAGCGTCGCCAGCCGCAGCGGGGTGGAGCGCCGCAGCGGATGCGCCCGCCGCCGCGGCCGACCGCGCTCGCGCAGTTCCGCCTGCCGGTCCTTGCCGGTTCTGGCCATCGCCTCAGCCCTCGATCCGGTAGCCCGAACCACGGACCGTCTTGATAAGCTCGGTCTCGAAGGGCTTGTCGATCTTGGCCCGGAGGCGGCTGATATGGGTCTCGACGACATTCGTCTGCGGATCGAAGCGGATGTCCCATACCG
>JASBUM010000663.1 GCA_030147905.1 Acidimangrovimonas sp. | reverse complement strand
TTCACTGTGACGTTCTCCCCTTAGCCTGTCTCCAAGCCCGTCCTGACATCGTTTCCGCGGAATACGACCTTGGAAGTTCTAAACGCGGCAATTAGGGGGCACAAGCGCCCAAGCACGATCTTTTCCGAATTCGACCATCTGGCGTAACTTCCGGTCGCGATGACTGCGGCCACTGTTGCAACTGTGCCATGTTGCATGCGTGCCATGCGGCCGGGTCGTGCGAAAATTGCCTTCTGATGCGGCACGGAACCCCGCAGATGCACCTTTTGCGCGATCCGGGCCGGATCGATGCAGGTTTTCGTTGACAGACTCACGAACCAATCACTGAATGGTTTCGAACCAATCTGGAATTGATCCGTCCCGAGCAACGGCGGCGGGCGCTGTCGGCCCACACCGCGGCCAGTTCACCATCTGCAGCCGAAGTAGACGCCATGACGACACGAAGGCGCGCGAGGGGGCCAGGGATATGAGGGGGAAACCGGCGATGCACGACCAATCGGCGCCACGCCAGGCTTCGCGGCCCGACCCCCGGGGCAATGCGGCGGGCGAGCGCGCGGCGCGGGGGCCGGCGTCGGCCATGGAAGAGCCGGTGACACCCCCACGCCCTGCCGCCACCGCCACGCGGGCGCCTGCCGTTGCCCCCACCCCCGTCGCAGGCCCCGTCGCAGCCCCCGCCCCGGCCTCGGCCACCGCGCCGGGCCATGAAAACGCCCCTTCGGTGCTGGCGCGCATCCGCCACCTGATCGAGACCCTCCCGCCCGAGGCGGCGGGCCAGCTTCCGACCGAGCGTGAATTGTGCCTGCGGCTGGGGGTCGGACGGCGCGCGGTCCGCGTCGCGCTCGAGGTGCTGGAGGAAGAGGGCCTGATCTGGCGCCGCCAGGGCAAGGGCACCTTCATCGGACAGCCGCCCGATCCCACCGGCGTGCTTGCCGCCGGGATCGTAGGCGCGGCCGATGCCGCCGCTATCATGGAGGCCCGGATCTGTCTGGAGCCGGAGCTGGCCGCGCTGTGCGCCCGCCGCGCCGGGCCGGCCGACGTGGCGCGGATGAACAAGCTTCTCGACAACATCGACCGCACCCCCGCCTCCGATCTGGCGGAACTGTGGGACGGCGCGCTGCACCGGCTGATCGCGCGCATCGCCGGCAACCAGATCCTGCTGACCGCCTTCCAGCTGATCGACGAGGTCCGCATCCGCGACGACTGGCAGGCGATGCGCCAGCGCGCGCGCTCGCCCCAGGCGCTGGCCGATTACGACCGCGAACATCGCGCCATCGTCGATGCGATCGCCCGGCACGATCCCGAGGCCGCGCGTGTCGCGATGCGCCGCCATCTCGATCACCTCGCCGAAAACCTCGCGCGGGCGCTTGCGGAGCCACGACCATGAACACCGCCGCGCCCCGCTCCGACGCGCCCCTCCTTGACGTGCGCGGCCTGTCGGTCCGCCCGGACGGCGCCGCGCGCGATCTGGTCGAGGGGCTGCACTTCACCGTCCACCCCGGCGAGACCCTCTGCGTGGTGGGCGAATCCGGCTGCGGCAAGAGCCTGACCGCGCTCGCGCTGATGGGGCTTCTGCCGACCCCGCCGCTGCGGCTGACCGGCGGTTCGGCCCGTTTCGAGGGGCGCGACCTTCTCGCGCTGTCGCAGTCCGAACTGTCGCGGCTGCGCGGCGACCGGCTGGCGATGATCTTCCAGGAACCGATGAGCGCATTGAACCCCGCCTTGCGCATCGGCGAGCAGATCGCCGAGGCGGTGCGCCGCCACCGCGGGCTGGGCCGCGCCGAGGCACGCGCCCGCGCGCTCGAGATGCTGTGCCGGGTGCGCATCCCGGCGCCCGAGAAACGGCTCGATGAATTCCCGCATCAGCTTTCGGGCGGCATGCGCCAGCGCGCGATGATCGCGATGGCCCTGGCCAATGACCCCGCGCTTCTGATCGCGGATGAGCCGACAACCGCGCTCGATGTCACGATCCAGGCCCAGATCCTCGATCTGATGCGCCATCTGCGCGACGATACCGGTGCGGCGATGATCATGATCACCCACGATCTGGGCGTGGTCGCCGAGATGGCCGACTCGGTTGCGGTGATGTATGCCGGCGTGATCGTCGAGAAGGGGCCGGCGGCGGCGATCTTCGACGATCCGCAGCATCCCTACACGATCGGACTGATGAGTTCGATGCCCGCCTTCGGCGAGATGCGCGACCGGCTGGTCACCATCCCCGGCATCGTGCCCGGCCCGGCGGAAATGCCGGCCGGCTGCCGCTTTGCCTCGCGCTGCCCCTTCCGCGTCGACGCCTGCGCCGAGACGCCGCCCCTGCGGGACCTGTCGCCGGGCCATGGCGTGGCCTGCTGGCGCGCGCCGCTCGACCGGCTCGCCACGACGGAGGTCGCATGATGACGCACCCCGCGAACACGAACCCCGCAGGCGCCCGCGCATCGAGCCCCGCGCCGGCCGCGTCCGGGACCGCATCCGCGCCTCTCGCATCGCGGCCGCCCGAGATCATCCTGCAGGCCCGCGCGCTTGAACGCCGCTTCGTCACCGACCGGCCGCTTTTCGGCCCGGCCACGGTGGTCCATGCCGTCAATGGCGTCGATCTGGCGATCCGCCGGGGCGAGACCTTCGCCATCGTCGGGGAATCGGGATGCGGCAAATCCACCCTGGCGCGGATCCTGGTGGGCCTGATCCCGCCGTCTTCGGGTTCGGTGACCTATGACGACCGGGATCTGACCCGGCGCTCGGGCAAGGAGATGCGCGCCCTGCGCCGCGATCTGCAATTCATCTTCCAGGATCCGTTCTCCTCGCTCAATCCGCGGATGAGCGTGGGCGCTTTGATCGAGGAGCCGTTGCGCGTGCACGGGCTTGGCACCCGGGCCGAACGGCGCGCGCGCGTGGTGCAGCTGCTGGCCCGCGTCGGGCTTTCGCCGCAACATGCCAACCGCTATCCGCACGAATTCTCCGGCGGACAGCGTCAGAGGATCGGCATAGCACGGGCGCTGGCCTCAAGCCCGAAACTGGTGGTGGGGGATGAGCCGGTCTCGGCGCTCGACGTCTCGATCCAGGCCCAGGTGATTAACATCCTCGCCGATCTGAAGGCCGAATTCGCGCTGACCCTCGTCGTCATCGCCCATGATCTGGCGGTGATCCGGCACATGGCCGACCGCGTCGCGGTGATGTATCTGGGCGAGATCGTGGAACTGGCGCCGGCCGACCGCCTCTTTGCCGCGCCGCGCCATCCCTATACCGAGGCACTGGTTTCGGCGATCCCGCTGCCCGACACCGCCGCCCGCGCGGTGAAGGCCCGCGTCGAGGGCGAACTGCCCAATCCGATCGCGCCGCCCGCAGGCTGCAAGTTCCACCCCCGCTGCCCCTATGCGATCGCCCGCTGCGGACAGGAGCGGCCGACGCTGTCGCCGCCCGATGCGCAGGGCCGCCAGGTGGCCTGCCACCGTGCCGGCGAGATCACGCTCGACGGGCTGAACCACGCCCCGCCCCGGCGCGCGCCCGCGGTACAGGCACGCTTCGACCTCTATGCCCGCGCCCGCGCGGCCGGGGGTGCCGCCCCGGCCCCCGACTGACCGCAACGCAAAGACCACCACCGAACAACCGCCCGACAGAAGGCATTCAACCGCTCACCGACAGGAGAAGATCCATGACACATCCAGCCGCGAAATACGCGCTTGCCGCCTTGATGGCGCTTAGCACCCATTGGGCCCATGCCGCCAACCTGCGCATCGGCCTGGCCGAAGATCCCGATGTGCTCGACCCCGACCAGTCGCGCACATTCGTCGGCCGCATCGTCTATGCCGCCATGTGCGACAAGCTGGTCGATATCACGCCGGAACTGAAGATCATCCCGATGCTCGCGACCGACTGGAAATGGTCCGCGGACGGCAAGGCGCTGACGATGGATCTTCGCCATGGCGTGACCTTCCAGGACGGAACGCCCTTCAATGCCGATGCGGTCAAATACAATATCGAGCGGTCGAAGAATTTCGAACTCAGCCGCCGCAAGTCCGAGGTCAAGTCGATCGCCTCGGTCGACGCGCTCGGTCCCTACAAGGTGCGCTTCAACCTCTCGCAGCCCGACGCCACGCTTCTGGCCCAGCTGGCCGACAGGTCGGGGATGATGATATCTCCCACCGCGGCCAAGAAGGAAGGCGCCAATTTCGGCCTGCATCCGGTCTGCGCGGGGCCGTTCAAGTTCGTCAAGCGGGTGCAGCAGGACCGCATCGTGCTGGAGAAATACAAGGGCTATTACGACGCCTCGAAGATCCATTTCGACAAGGTCACCTATCTGCCCATTCCCGATTCCACCGTGCGGCTGGCCAACCTGCGCGCCGGTGATCTCGACATGATCGAGCGCCTTGCGCCGACCGATCTGGCTTCGGCCAAGGCCGATTCAAAGCTGACGGTCGCTCAGGCCACCTCGATCGGCTATCAGGGGATCACGATCAACATCGCCAACGGCCCCAAGGCCAAGAACCCGATGGGCGAAAGCGCGCTGGTGCGGCAGGCC
>JASBUM010000652.1 GCA_030147905.1 Acidimangrovimonas sp. | reverse complement strand
GCCTGCCATTCGGTATAGCCTTGTCCCCACCAGCGGTCATTCTCGGCAAGGCGATGGAACTGCGGCAGGTAGAAGGCGGAAACGTAGCGCGGCGGGTGGGCGCGTCGTTTGGCGGGGGAAAGCGGTGCGGCCGCGGCCGTTCGGGGCCGCCCGTCGGGCGCGGCGCGCAGATCGGCGGTTTCGCGCAGCCCCAGGTCAGCGGCCGCGGACAGGGCGCCGACCGCACGCTCGAACGCATGGGCGAGGGTGCCGTCAAGCTGGCCGGCCTCGGGCTCGAACAGGGTCTGGTCGAGCCGAAGGCCGCGTATCATCCGCAACACCTCGGGCTTGAGCCAATAGATCGAGCCGGCCGGAAATCCTTGCGGCGCGTCGCCGGGGCGCAGCTGCGCGCGCCGCAACAGCCATGCGGTACGCTCGTGATTGCTGCCCCACCATTGAGCCGCGCGGTAGTGCTGGCCGTCGGCGACCCAGATGCCCGCGCGCTCGTCGGCAATGAACCGGTTCAGCAGGCGGCCGGTCCGCGCGCCTTGCAAGATGTCGCCGATCAGATGTCGGCGCCAGGTATCGCCATCGTCGCGATGGGGCGAGCGCTTGCCATGGATCTTGGCGACCGCGCGATAAGGATCGAGCAGGCCGGAATTGACCAGATGCACGAAGGGCAGGATGTCACGCCCGCGGTTCGGCATCGTCACCACCAGCGCGCGTGGAAAGCGCCGCTGGATACGCGCCGCCAGACCGGCCTGGGCGCAGCCCCGGCCATCCGCGGCCGGCCCGCGATCGGCCAGCGTGACGAAGAGGTCGAAGGCGATGTCCAGACCGTCCAGTGCCGTCGCGATTTCGTCCCAGAGCTCGGGATAATAGAGATGCACGACGATCGCATAGGGTTCGGATGCCGGGCGTTCGCCGGGCTGCGGCAGGCGCGGCGGCTCGCTCAGTCGCGCGGGGGGCGCGGGCGGCGGCGCGTTGAGAGGCCGGCCCTCGGCCCGCCCGTAACGCAGGAAATGGTCATAGGCCGGGCCCGGCCAGTCGGCGAGGTCGGGATTGGCACGCAGATAGGCCGCCGAATCGAAATCGGGGTGGGGCGCACGGCCTTCGCGTTCGCCGAAGATCGCATAATGTCTTTCGGGAAATCTCTGGAAGAGCGGATGCAGCGGCGGCCCGGCCTGCCGGTAGTGGCGCCGGTCGAAATGGTCCGAGCGCCGGATAAGCCGGATATAGCGCAGCATGTCGGGCCGGACCGAAAGGAACTGCCGCAGCCAGACGGTCTTCTGTCGTAGAGTGGTAGACATTCTGCCCCCGTTCTGGCCCCGTTCGCGCCATTCCCGCGCTTCGCCGGAGCGCCTTCATGGCGCCCTCCGGCCGGGGCCTGAACCGGGAATAGACGCGATCCGCTGAACATCGGGTTAATCGCCGCCGGTTCAGCCCTCGATCATGGCGCGGTGATTGCGGCGCAGAAGCACGAGGCCCAGCGCCAGCAGCCCCAGAGAAAGCGTGAGGACATAGCTCACCGATACGTAATCCGCGCGATACTACGGGTAGAGACCGCGCCGCATCAGCCCGGCAATGTGGATGAGCGGGTTCCACCACAGGATCTCGCGCCACTGGGGTGACAGCGAATCGATCAAAAAGAAGATCCCCGAGACCAGGAACAGCGGCCGATTCGCGATGTTCCACAACTGGTCCCACAGCGGAAAGGCGCTGCACAGGAAGCAGTGCAATGTCCCCACCCCCAGGGCCAGAAGCGCCGTCAGCGCGAAGGCCGTCACCAGCGCGCCCATCGCGGGTTCGGCCCGCAGATCGAACGCGATATGGATGCCCCCGAGCACCACGACGAAGACGATGGCATGGGTCAGGCTGTTGAGCACGAAGCGCGCCAACAGGGCGTCGAGGAAACTTACCGTCGGGTAGGAGAGAAGGGGGCGCGAGAACTGGATCGCCTGGCCGATCCGCGTGCTCAGCCCGGTATAGAACAGGAAGGGCAGGAAGCCGCTGGCGTAGAACAGGGCGAAATTGCTGCCCAGCGCCGGGCGATGCAGGACCATCGAAAACGCCAGGGTCAGAATGGCGATCCCGCCCACCGGCTCCAGTATGGCCCAGGCGTAGCCGCCGGGCGACCGGCCATAGCTTGTCGTCATCTCGCGCAGCATCAGCGCCACCACCGAGCGCAATGCCCGGCCGCCCGGGCCGGCGGGCGGGCGAGCCGGCCGGGCGGGGGGTACGGGTCCGGTCATGCTGTTCATCTCGATCGTCCTAACCGCTTGGTTACCCTTTTGCGTTTCTATCGCCGGTGTAGCGCCGGGGCCTTGAGAAGGGATGAACAGCGTGCCGCAGACAGGGCAGAACGCCCAGACGCCGCCTGTGATGGCAAATGCCGCCGCCGCGCGGCCTGGCGATCCGGGCCGCGTGCTGCGCCCGGTGCCGCGCGGAGAACCCGCGCCGCCGCGCAGGTATCGCGGGCGCCGTCTCCTGCGCGGGCTGGCGCGGCATGCCCATGTGGTGGGCTTCCTTGTCGCGGTGGCGATGCCGGTCATACTGTCGGCCGCCTATCTCTACGAGCGTGCCGCCGACCGCTACGGATCCTCGGTCGCCTTCGTCCTGCGTAGCGCAAGCACCACCGCGATGCCCGAGATCCTGGGCGGGCTATCCCGGTTGACCGGGGCAAGCGCATCGGATGCGGCGATGGTCTACGACTACCTCCAGAGCCAGGATCTGGTCGCGCGGCTGGACCGCCGCCTGAACTTGCGCGCATTGTTCTCGGCCCCCTACGGGCGCGATCCGCTCTTCGCCCTTCCGCCCGGTGCCAGCCTCGAATCGCTGGTGGCCTACTGGCGCTGGACTACGCGACTGACCTTCGATCAGGGATCGGGGCTGATCACGCTCGAGGTGCGCAGCTTTTCGCCCGCCGATGCCCGGCGGATCGCCGCGGCGGCCTTCGACGAGGCGGCGCGGATGGTCGACGAGGTCAGCGCCGTTGCCCAGGCGGATGCCACAAAGGTCGCGCACGAGGAGCTGCGTCTTGCCGAACAACGGCTGGGACGGGCGCGGACGGCGCTCGAGCGGTATCGCGCGGCGAATCGCGTGCTGGATCCGGCGGCCGATGCGACCGGGCAGGCGGGGCTGGTCAGCTCGCTTCAGGACCAGCTCGCGCGCGCCATGATCGAACGCGACATGCTGGCGCGGATCACCCGTCCGGGCGATCCGCGGCTGGCCGAGCTGGAGCGGCGGGTGGCCGCGATCGAGCGACGGATCGAGACCGAGCGCGCGCAGGTCGCGCGAACGACCTCGGGCGGCGAGGGGGCGGCCGCCGTCATGGCCGGGTTCGAACGGCTCGCGGTGGAGCGGGAATTTGCCGAAACCGCCTATGGGGCGGCGCGCGCGGCAATGGATGCCGCGCGGCAGGAAGCGCGGCGGCGGACGCTCTATCTCGCGGCCTATGCGCCGCCGGGGCGCGCCGAATCCTCGGCGTATCCCGACCGTCCGCTCCTGATCGCGCTGGTCGGGATCTTCGCCTTTCTCGCCTGGTCGGTGCTGAGCCTGATCGTCACCAGCCTGCGCGACCGGCGCTAGGGGGCGGGCATGATCCGGCTGGTGAACCTTTGCAAGATCCGTCGCCTTTCGGGCGGGGCACGCAAGATCGTCGCACGCAACATCCATGTCACCTTTCCCGCCGGGGCGCGGGTGGCCCTTCTGGGCCGCAACGGCGAGGGCAAGTCGACGCTTCTGCAGATGATCGCCGGCACGCTTGATCCCGATCGCGGCGCGGTCATCAGGGGGGGGACGGTATCGTGGCCGGTTGGCCTTGCCGGCAGCTTCCATCCCGATCTCAGCGGGGCGCAGAACATCCGCTTCATCGCGCGGATACACGGTGTGCCGGCCGAGCCGCTGGTGCGATTCGTCGGGGATTTCGCCGAACTGGGCGGATAT
>JASBUM010000648.1 GCA_030147905.1 Acidimangrovimonas sp. | reverse complement strand
CTTCCTCTTGCCGGGTTGCGCGTCGTCGCGGTGGAACAGGCGGTGGCCGCCCCCTTCGCCTCCTGCCGGCTGGCCGATGCCGGCGCCGAGGTCATCAAGATCGAACGGCCGGGCGGCGATTTCGCCCGCGGCTATGACGATGTCGCGCGCGGACAGTCGAGCTATTTCGTCTGGCTCAACCGCGGCAAGCGGTCGGTGGTGCTGGACCTGACGTCGGCGGCCGGACGTTCGGCGCTGGCCGACCTGATCGCGGGCGCCGATGTGCTGATCCAGAATCTGCGGCCCGGTGCCCTGACGCGGCTGGGGTTCGATCCGCAGCAGCTTTGCCGGGATCACCCGCGGCTCATCTGCTGTTCGATCACCGGCTATGGCGACAGCGGGCCGATGGCGCGGCGCAAGGCCTATGATCTGCTGATACAGGCGGAATCGGGCCTGTGTTCGATCACCGGAGGGGCCGACGGGCCGGCGCGGGTGGGAATCTCGGTCGTCGATATCGCGACCGGCGCCACCGCCCATGCCGCGATCCTCGAGGCCCTGATCCGCCGCGGCGTCACCGGGCGCGGCGCGGCGATTGCGGTTTCGATGTTCGACGTCATGGCCGACTGGCTGAGCGTGCCGCTGCTCCAGCACGAAGGCGGGCGCAGCCCCGGACGGGTGGGCCTGGCCCATCCGTCGATCGCGCCCTATGGCGCTTTCGGATGCGCCGACGGCACGGTGATTCTGGTTGCGGTGCAGTCCGATCGCGAGTGGCGCGCGCTATGCGACCGGGTGCTGGCGCGGCCCGAACTTGGCGCGGATCCGGATTTCGCCACCAATGTCGCGCGGGTGGCGGCGCGCGCGCGCACCGACGCGGCGGTGGCGGCCGCGCTTTCGGGCATGACCGGGGATGCGGCGCTTGCCGCGCTGGAGGCGGCGGGTATCGCCTTCGCACGGGTCAACGACATGGCGGGGCTCGGCCGCCATCCGCATCTGCGCCGCATCACCGTCGAGACGCCCGGGGGGCCGGTCGCCTGTCCGGCGCCGGCGCCCGTCTGGTCGGGCGAGGCCCGCGATTACGGGGCGGTGCCGGAACTGCCGCAGGCGGAGCCGGGCCGCGAGACGGGAGATTGACGCTGGACATCGATATCGACCATCTGCGCCGCTGGATCGGCCGTGAGGAGAGCGCCGAGGAGGTTCTGACCGAAGCGCAGGTCGCGCGGTTCGCGGCCACCTTCGATCTGGATCGGGCGGCGGCGCCGGGCGCCGAGGCGCCCCCGCTCATCCATCTGTGCCTGTGCCAGCCGGCGGCGCCTACGGCTTCGCTCGGCCCCGACGGCCATCCCGCGCGCGGCGGCTTCCTTCCGCCGGTGCCCCTGCCGCGGCGGATGTGGGCGGGCGGCGCCTTCGACTTTCATGCCCCGCTCCGGGTGGGCGAGGTCGTGCGGCGCCGTTCGGTCATCGAATCCGTCGCGCTCAAGACCGGCCGGTCGGGGGTCCTGTGCTTCGTCACCCTGCGCCACCATATCACCAGCGGCGGGCGCCCGGCGCTGACCGAAAGGCAGGACCTCGTCTATCGCGCCGCCGAAGGCGCCGGGCGGCCCGTCGCCGGGGCGGGGACGGGATCGGGCGGGCTGACGCCGGCGCCCGAAGGCGCCAGCCGGCGGCGGGTGGACACCGGTGCGGCCTTTCTCTTTCGCTACTCGGCCCTGACCTTCAACGGCCATCGCATCCACTACGACGCCCCCTATGCGCGCGACGAGGAAGGTTATCCCGGGCTGGTGGTACATGGCCCGTTGCAAGCCACGCTGCTCGTTCAGCTCGCGGCCGATCTCGGGGGCCGGACACCGGCACGTTTCGCCTTCCGGGCGTTGTCGCCGGTCTTCGGCGGCGGGGGGCTGATGCTGCACGCCGACAAGGACGGCCCGGGACTGAGATTGTGGACGGCGCGCCCCGGCGGGCCGGTGGCGATGGAAGCCACCGCATCCTGGTAGGTCCCCTGTCAGGCGCCCCCGGTTCAGGGCGGCGCCCGGGTGGGGCGCCCGGGTGGGGCGACCTCCGGTCAGGCGGCGTCCCCGTTTCGAGCCTTGCCTGTCGAGCCTTCCCCCGCCGAGCCCTCCCTGTCGAACGTCCCGGC
>JASBUM010000642.1 GCA_030147905.1 Acidimangrovimonas sp. | reverse complement strand
CCGTCAGCTTTTCTGGAACATGGCGAGCATCCGGCGCGTGACCAGAAAGCCCCCCACGATATTGACCGAAGCGATCAGCACCGCGATCGCGGCAAGGAAGATCACCAGCCCCGACCCCGAGCCCATCTGCAGCATGGCGCCAAGGATGATGATGCCCGAGATCGCATTGGTCACGGCCATCAGCGGCGTATGCAGCGCGTGGCTGACGTTCCAGATCACCTGGAAGCCCACGAAACAGGCCAGCGCGAAGACGATGAAGTGGCTCATGAAGCTTTCGGGCGCCACCGCGCCGATCAGGAGGATCGCCAGGGTGCCGATGGCCAGAAGGCTCACCTGGGTCCGGGTCGCCTTGCGGAAGGCTGCCATCTCGGCGGCGCGGCGCTCCTCGGGCGTGGGTTCTGGCACCTTGGGGCGCGGCTTGGCCGCAGCGATCGCCTGCACTTTCGGCGGCGGCGGCGGATAGGTCACCGCCCCCTCGTGGGCGACGGTGGCGCCGCGGATCACGTCATCGTCCATGTTCTGCACGATCGCGCCGTCCTTGCCCGGGGTCAGGTCGGCGATCATGTGGCGGATGTTGTTGGCATAAAGGCTCGAGGATTGCGCGGCCATCCGGCTGGGGAAATCCGTGTAGCCGATCACCGTCACGCCATTGGCGCTGGTGATCTTCTCCTCCGGCACGGTGAGATCGCAGTTGCCGCCCCGCTCGGCCGCGAGATCGACCACGACCGAACCCGGCTTCATCGCCGCGACCATGTCCGCAAGCCACAATTTCGGCGCCGGACGGCCGGGGATCAGCGCGGTGGTGACGACGATGTCCATCTCGGGCGCAAGTTCACGGAACTTGGCAAGCTGCTTTTCGCGGAACTCGGGGCTCGACGGGGCGGCATAGCCACCGGTCGCGGCACCGTCCTGCGCCTCCTCGAATTCGAGAAAGACGAAATTGGCGCCCATGCTCTCGATCTGTTCGGCCACTTCGGGGCGGACGTCGAAGGCATAGGTGATGGCACCGAGACTGGTCGCCGTGCCGATCGCGGCCAGACCCGCGACACCGGCGCCCACAACCAGAACCTTGGCCGGCGGCACCTTGCCCGCCGCCGTGACCTGGCCGGTGAAGAACCGGCCGAAGTTGTTCGCAGCCTCGATCACGGCGCGATAGCCCGCGATATTGGCCATCGACGACAGCGCGTCCATCTTCTGCGCGCGCGAGATCCGCGGGACCATGTCCATGGCCAGCGCCGTGGCGCCGCGATCACGGCAGGCTTCGAGCAACTGCTCGTTCTGGGCGGGCCAGAGGAACGAGATAAGCGTCTGGCCCTTGCGCAGCCGCTTGACCTCGGCCGGCTCGGGCGGGCGCACCTTGGCGACGACATCGGCCGCCTTCCACAATGCAGCGGCCGTCTTGACCACCTCGACCCCGGCCGCCTGGTAGTCGGTATCGGAGAAACCCGCGCGTTCGCCCGCGCCGGCCTCGATCACGCACTCATGGCCGAGTTTTTGCAGATGCCCGGCCGATTCCGGGGTCATCGCGACCCGCGCCTCTTCCGGGACTACCTCTTTCGGCGTTCCGATCTTCACTGTGACGTTCTCCCCTTAGCCTGTCTCCAAGCCCGTCCTGACATCGTTTCCGCGGAATACGACCTTGGAAGTTCTAAACGCGGCAATTAGGGGGCACAAGCGCCCAAGCACGATCTTTTCCGAATTCGACCATCTG
>JASBUM010000628.1 GCA_030147905.1 Acidimangrovimonas sp. | reverse complement strand
GGAATCGCCACGCTCGATCCGCGTGCAGATCGGCTTGGACAGCGGTCCCGGACCGTTATAGCTGCGCTCGCCCCATGTCACCACGCCCAGAACCGCGATCAACGCCAGCGTGAAGACGGTCAGCGCGTTGGAGGCGAGCGCGCGCCACATCAACGGTCGATCCAGCCCAGCACCAGCGACACATTGGTGCCGCCAAAGCCGAAGGACTTGGACAGGGCAACCGCGATCTCTCGCCGCCGCGCCGCCTTCGGCGCGAGGTCGAGACGGGGCGTCACCGCCGGATTGTCGAGATTGATCGTCGGCGGCGCCACCTGATCGCGGATCGCGAGCGTGCAGAAGATCGCCTCGACCGCGCCGGCAGCACCCAGCAGATGCCCGATCGAGCTTTTGGTCGAAGACATCGTGGCCTTGTCCGCCGCCGCACCCAGCAGCCGCTCCACCGCCGCCAATTCGATCGTATCGGCCATGGTCGAGGTGCCATGGGCGTTGATGTAATCGACCCGCTCGGCATCGATCCCCGCGCGCGCCAGCGCCGCCGCCATGGCGCGATAGCCGCCCTCGCCGTCCTCGGAAGGCGCGGTGATGTGATAGGCATCGCCCGACAGGCCATAGCCCAGCACCTCGGCATAGATCCTGGCGCCACGGGCGCGGGCATGTTCCAGTTCCTCCAGCACCACGACGCCGGCCCCCTCGCCCATGACGAAGCCGTCGCGGTCGGAATCATAGGGGCGGCTTGCAGCCTGGGGATCGTCGCCGCGCTTGGTCGACAGCGCCTTGCAGGCGTTGAAGCCGGCGATCCCGATCTCGCTGATCGGACTTTCGGCGCCGCCCGCCACCATCACATCGGCATCGCCCCATTGAATGAGCCGCGCCGCGTCCCCGATCGCATGGGCGCCCGTCGAACAGGCGGTGACCACGGCGTGGTTCGGCCCCTTGAAGCCGAAGCGGATCGAAACCTGGCCGGAAATCAGGTTGATCAGCGCGCCGGGAATGAAGAACGGGCTCACCCGGCGCGGCCCGCGTTCCTTGAGCAGCACCGCGGTCTCGGCGATCGAAGTCAGCCCCCCGATCCCCGAGCCGATCATCACCCCGGTGCGCAGCTTCTCGGCCTCGGCGGGCGCCTCCCAGCCGGCGTCCTGCACCGCCTGGATCGCCGCCGTCATGCCGTAAAGGATGAAATCATCGACCTTGCGCTGATCCTTCGGCTCCATCCAGTCGTCTGGATTGAACGTGCCGTCCGTGCCGTCGCCGCGCGGGATCTCGCAGGCATAGCTCGTGGCCAGATGTCCGGCATCGAACCGGGTGATCGGCCCGGCCCCGGATTGCCCTTCCAGAAGGCGTCGCCAGGTGTCCTCGACCCCACAGGCCAGCGGTGAAACCATCCCCAGACCCGTGATGACCACGCGACGCATCGGCATTTCCCCTCTCAGCCAGAATCCGGGCAGAGATACACGCCCCTTCCCGCATTCGCAACACAGGAGCGCGACGGCAAGCGCCTGCGGCGCGCACCCGCCGGGTACCGACCCGGCACCGGCATCCGGAACTTGCGACCCCGACCGGGGGCGCGGGTCGCGCGGATGCAGTGCTTTCGCAAAAGCTGTGGGGCGAAACGGGCCGCCGATGCCTGCGCCCCGTCGCGGCCGCGGGCATGCCGCACATGTTGTTGCCTTGCAACGGCGCCGGCGGATTCCACGCGACACGGAAACGGAGAACGGCGCCCCGCAAGGCGCCGTCGGATACCCGTTTCCGCTTGTCGCGCGTCTGGCACGCGCGCCGGTCTCAGGCCGCTTCGGAGATGAATTTCACCGCATCGCCGAAGGTCTGGATCGTCTCGGCGGCGTCATCGGGGATCTCGATGCCGAACTCTTCCTCGAAGGCCATGACCA
>JASBUM010000627.1 GCA_030147905.1 Acidimangrovimonas sp. | reverse complement strand
GCCTCGGCCTCGGCGGCGAGTTCCTGGATCGACTTGCCCGATGCCTGAAGCTCGGCCTCTTCGGTGGAGCGCGCGACATTGAGCGTGATGCTCACCGTGACCTCGGGGTGCAGCACCACCGAAACCGGGTGCAGGCCCAGTTCCTTGATCGGACGGTCGAGGACGACCTGCCCGCGGTTGACGCTGAACCCGCCTTCGGTCGCGGCATCGGCGGCGTCGCGGGTGGTGACGGATCCGTAGAGCGCACCGGAATCGGAGGCCGAACGAATCACGACGAAGCTCTGTCCGTCGAGCTTCTCGGCCAGCGCCTCGGCTTCCTTGCGGGTTTCGAGGTTCTGCGCCTCGAGCTGGGCCTTGCGGTTCTCGAAGTTCTGGATGTTGCCTTCGGTCGCGCGCAGCGCCTTGCCCTGGGGCAGGAGGAAGTTGCGGGCGTAGCCGTCCTTGACGTTGACGACATCGCCCATCTGGCCGAGCTTGGCCACGCGTTCGAGCAGGATGACTTGCATGATGCTACTCCTTACTTCACCGCATAGGGCAGAAGCGCAAGGAAGCGCGCGCGCTTGATCGCACGGGCCAGTTCACGCTGCTTCTTGGCCGAGACGGCAGTGATGCGCGAGGGCACGATCTTGCCGCGTTCGGAGATGTAACGCTGTAGCAGCCGCACGTCCTTGTAATCGATCTTGGGTGCGTTGTCGCCCGAGAAGGGGCAGACCTTGCGGCGGCGGAAAAACGGTTTGTTAGCCCTGGGTTGTTCCTTTCCTCTAGCCGATCAACGACGCGGGCCGCGGTCGCGGTCGCGCTCGTCACGCTTCTGCATCTGGATCGACGGACCTTCGGCGTGCTCGTCAACCTTGATGGTCAACACGCGCATCACGTCGTCATGCAGCCGCGCCAGGCGTTCCATCTCCTGCACCGCGCCGGCGGGGGCGTCGGAACGCAGGAAGGCATAATGGCCCTTGCGGTTCTTGTTGATCTTGTAGGCCATGGTCTTCACGCCCCAGTACTCGCTGTCGACGACCTTGCCGCCGTTGTCCGCGAGGACGGTGGAGAAATGTTCGACCAGGCCTTCGGCCTGCGCGTTGGAAAGATCCTGACGCGCGATGAGGACATGCTCGTAAAGCGGCATGCGGACTCCGTTCTTTCGGGGCGGCTTCATAGGGCGGGCACCTTGGCCTTTCCGCGGCACGTCCACGAGAGGCGACGCCGGTTCACGCAAGATGCGGAAAGGATGCAGGCTTATAGAAAGGCTGGCGGGCCGATGCAAGCGCGCTGTCGCCGAGCCGGCGCCGGCGCCCGGGCCGGGCCGCGGATCGCGCGCCCCCGGAGCCGCATGATCCGCGTGACGGTGCCGCCGTTCCCGCCGACTGGGCGGGCGCCCCGGTAGCGCCGCAAGGCGGCCGGAGCGGGACGGGACGGGGGTACTGCGCCACATCCTTGCCATAAATCTTTCTTTTCCGTGTACGTTTTTCGGCCCCGCGCGGGCGCAATCGCGGCGCATAAGGGCCGGCGGGGATACACGCTAAAGGTGAATTCGGAGTGTAACAATTCGAGGGGACGACGATGCGATACAATCCAATGGACCGTGTCAGACGGTTCGCATGCGATGAATGCGGCGTGGTGACGGCCGAATATGTGGTGCTGGCGACGATGCTTCTGGCCCTGACCGGCGCGGTCACCATTTCGGTCATTCCGGTGGTCCAGAAGGCGGCATCGGGCATCAGCACGACGCTGAACGCGCCCAACCGGCCGGGCAGCAGCGCGGATGGTGGCAGTGCCGCGGGGTCGGCGCAGGCCGGCGGCTCGGGCCAGAAGACCCCCTCGGGCGGTGAATCCGGCAGTGGCGGGGCCGCGGCGGGCAATGGCCAGTCGGGTGCGAGCCAGCCCGAAGGCGGCCAGCCGGGCGGCAATGCGGGCGACAAGACGAAGTCGAACAACGGCAACCACTACGGCGAATACAAGCAGGCCGGAAACAGCAGCGGCAATCGTGCCGACGGCAGCAACGGCAACAAGGGCGACTGATCGCGCCCTGAACGCGCCTTCCCGGCGGGCGCGCACGGCAGGCCCGCCGGGAAGGCACGTTCGGCCGATACCCGCGCCGGCCGATACCCCAGCGGGCCGATACCCCAGCCGATGTGCCGGTGCCTGCCGCGCAGGTCCGCAACGCGAGTCCCGCGTTGCGCGCGCTCGCGACGCATGTCATCTGGATGCGCCCGATTGCAACGCCTGTCATCTGGATGCGCGCGATTGCAACGCGAGACGCTTGTGGACGCGCGCGATTGCAACGCGCGACGCTTGGCGCTATTCCCGGGGCGCGGACGACCACAGGAGAGACGATGAGCCGAGCATTCGTATTCCCCGGGCAAGGCGCCCAGACCCCCGGCATGGGCCGGGCCCTGGCCGAGGCCTATCCCGCAGCGCGCGCGGTGTTCGAGGAGGTGGACGACGCGCTCGAGGACAAGCTCTCGGCGATAATCTGGGGCGAGGACGCCGAGACGCTGACGCTGACGGCCAACGCCCAGCCCGCCTTGATGGCGACCTCGATCGCGGCCCTGCGGGCGCTCGAGGCCGAGGGGCTGGTGCTGGAAGAGGCCGCGGCCTTTGTCGCCGGTCATTCACTGGGCGAATATTCGGCGCTCTGCGCTGCGGGCGCGCTGGGGCTTGCCGACACGGCGCGGCTGTTGCGGGTGCGCGGGCGGGCCATGCAGGAGGCGGTTCCGGTCGGGCTTGGCGCGATGGCGGCGCTCCTGGGGCTCGACTACGAGACCGCGGCCGAGGTTGCGGCCGAGGCCGCACAGGGCCAGGTCTGTCAGGCCGCCAATGACAACGATCCGGCGCAGGTCGTGGTATCGGGCCATCGCGAGGCGGTGGAACGCGCGGTTGCGCTGGCCCAGGCGCGCGGCGCGCGGCGCGCGGTGATGCTGCCGGTGAGCGCGCCTTTCCATTGCGCGCTGATGCAGCCCGCCGCCGCCGTGATGGCCGAGGCGCTGGCCGCCGTCGTCATCGAGGCGCCGCGGGTGCCGCTGGTGGCCAATGTCCGTGCCGAGGCGGTGCGCAATCCGGCGGTGATCCGCGACCTGCTGGTCGAGCAGGTCACCGGCGCCGTGCGCTGGCGTGAAAGCGTGGCCTGGATGGCCGCTGCCGGCGTCGACGAGGCCTGGGAGATCGGTGCCGGCAAGGCCCTTTCGGGAATGATCCGGCGGATCGACCGTTCGATCGCGACGCGGACCATCGGCACGCCCGACGAGGCCGCAGCGGCACTCGCGGCCGTGGCCGCCTAGGGACGCGCCAGCCACGGATCCGGGCGCCGGCCGTCGGGCCGGCAAGGGCGCGCGCGCGGCGCCGCCCGCGTCGATGCCCGCGTCGATGCCGCGACCCGAAGACGATACCCGAAGGGGAGAGGGACATGTTTGATCTGAATGGAAAATCGGCGCTGGTCACCGGCGCCTCGGGCGGTATCGGGGGCGCGATCGCGCGGGCGCTGCATGCGCGCGGCGCGGCGGTGGCGCTGTCGGGCACACGGGCCGAGCCGCTGGCCGCGCTGGCCGCCGAACTGGGCGCGCGGGCGCATGCGCTGCCCTGCGATCTGGGCGACGCGGCGGCTGTCGAGGCCCTGCCGAAGGCTGCGGCCGAGGCGATGGGCGCGGTCGACATCCTGGTCAACAACGCGGGCATCACCCGTGACGGGCTGTTCATGCGCATGTCGGATGCCGACTGGCAGCAGGTGCTGGACATCAACCTCGGCGCCGCCTTCCGGCTGAGCCGGGGCGTGCTGCGCGGCATGATGAAGGCGCGCTGGGGGCGGATCGTCAACATCACTTCGGTGGTCGGCACGACCGGCAATCCCGGGCAGGGCAATTATGCCGCCGCCAAGGCCGGGCTGGTGGGCATGTCCAAGAGCCTTGCCGCCGAGGTCGCCAGTCGCGGCGTCACCGTCAACTGCGTGGCGCCCGGCTTCATCGAGACGGCGATGACCGACAAGCTCAACGACGATCAGAAGGCCCGAATCCGCGACCAGATCCCCGCCGGACGGATGGGCGCGGCCGAGGATGTCGCGGCCGCGGTCCTCTATCTTGCAAGCGCGGAAGCGGGCTATGTCACCGGCGCCACGCTGCATGTCAACGGCGGGATGGCGATGATCTAGCCGGTCGCTGGCGGGCCGGCGCGGACCGCGCGCGGGGGCTGCCGGAAAGCGTTTGCCTTGCGCAAAGAACGTGCTATAGGCGGCGCAGATCGTACCACGAGGCGCGCGCGTGAGCCCACGCTTCGGGGGGGCTTGCGCAAGCAGGACCGAGGACCTTGCGAAAGCGGGGATGAGCCGCTCGAACGAGCATGGGACAGAGAAGAACGGGGTCTGCCCCGAAACGTATGAGGAACTGACATGAGCGACATCGCGAGCCGCGTGAAAAAGATCGTCGTCGAGCATCTGGGCGTGGAAGAGGACAAGGTGACCGAGAATGCCTCGTTCATCGACGATCTGGGCGCCGACAGCCTGGACACGGTCGAGCTGGTCATGGCCTTCGAGGAAGAGTTCGGCATCGAGATCCCCGATGACGCCGCCGAGACGATCCAGACCTTCGGCGATGCGGTGAAATTCATCTCCGAAGCGGCCTGAGACCGGCGCGCGCGCCAGACGCGCGACAAGCGGAAACGGGTATCCGACGGCGCCTTGCGGGGCGCCGTTCTCCGTTTCCGTGTCGCGTGGAATCCGCCGGCGCCGTTGCACGGCAACAACATGTGCGGCGTGCCCGCGGCCGCGACGGGGCGCAGGCATCGGCGGTCCGTTTGGACCCACGGCTTTTGCGAAAACACTGCATTCGCGCGACCCGCGCCCCCGCTCCGGGGCGCAATGTCCGGATGCCGGCGCCGGGTCGGTGCCCGGCGGGTGCGCGCCGCAGGCGCTTGCCGCCGCGCTCCTGTGTTGCGAATGCGGGAAGGGGCGTGTATCTCTGCCCGGATTCTGGCTGAGAGGGGAAATGCCGATGCGTCGCGTGGTGATCACGGGTCTGGGGATGGTTTCACCGCTGGCCTGTGGGGTCGAGGACACCTGGCGACGCCTTCTGGAGGGGCAATCCGGGGCCGGGCCGATCACCCGGTTCGATGCCGGACATCTGGCCACGAGCTATGCCTGCGAGATCCCGCGCGGCGACGGCACGGACGGCACGTTCAATCCAGACGAGTGGATGGAGCCGAAAGATCAACGCAAGGTCGATGATTTCATCCTTTACGGCATGACGGCGGCGATCCAGGCGGTGCAGGACGCCGGCTGGGAGGCGCCGGCCGAGGCCGAGAAGCTGCGCACCGGGGTGATGATCGGCTCGGGGATCGGGGGGCTGACCTCGATCGCCGAGACCGCGGTGCTTCTCAAGGAACGTGGGCCGCGCCGGGTCTCGCCCTTCTTCATCCCCGGCGCGCTGATCAACCTGATTTCCGGCCAGGTCTCGATCCGCTTCGGCTTCAAGGGGCCGAACCACGCCGTGGTCACGGCCTGTTCGACGGGCGCCCATGCGATCGGGGACGCGGCGCGGCTCATTCAGTGGGGCGATGCCGATGTGATGGTGGCGGGCGGCGCCGAAAGTCCGATCTCGGAGATCGGGATCGCCGGCTTCAACGCGTGCAAGGCGCTGTCGACGAAGCGCGGCGACGATCCCCAGGCCGCAAGCCGCCCCTATGATGCCGACCGCGACGGCTTCGTCATGGGCGAGGGGGCCGGTGTCGTGGTGCTCGAAGAGCTTGAGCATGCCCGTGCCCGTGGCGCCAGGATCTATGCCGAGGTGCTGGGCTATGGCCTGTCGGGCGATGCCTATCACATCACCGCGCCTTCCGAGGATGGCGAGGGCGGCTATCGCGCCATGGCGGCGGCGCTGGCGCGCGCCGGGCTCGATGCCGACCGGATCGATTACATCAACGCCCATGGCACCTCGACCATGGCCGATACGATCGAACTGGCGGCGGTGGAGCGGCTCTTGGGTCCGGCGGCGGACAAGGCCACGATGTCCTCGACCAAAAGCTCGATCGGGCATCTGCTGGGTGCTGCCGGCGCGGTCGAGGCGATCTTCTGCACGCTCGCGATCCGCGATCAGGTCGCGCCGCCGACGATCAATCTCGACAATCCGGCGGTGACGCCCCGTCTCGACCTCGCGCCGAAGACGGCGCGGCGGCGAGAGATCGCGGTTGCCCTGTCCAATTCCTTCGGCTTCGGCGGCACCAATGCGTCGCTGGTGCTGGGCCGGATCGACCGCTGATGTGGCGCTCGCTCGCCTCCAACGCGCTGACCGTCTTCACCCTGGCGTTGATCGCGGTTCTGGGCGTGGTGACATGGGGCGAGCGCAGCTATAACGGTCCGGGACCGCTGTCCAAGCCGATCTGCACCCGGATCGAGCGTGGCGATTCGCTGGCCGCCGTCAGCAAGCGGCTGGAGAAGGAAGGGGTGATCGACAACGCGCTCGTGTTCCGGCTGGGCGCGGAATACGGCGGCAAGGGCAGGGCGCTGAAGTTCGGCTCCTACCTCATGCCGAAGGGCGCCTCCATGGCCCAGATCGTCGAGATCATCACCCGCGGCGGACAGAGCACCTGCGGCACCGAGATCAACTATCGCATCGGGGTCACCGATGCCGAGATGATCGTGCGCACGCTTGATCCCGTCACCGACACGATGCGCGAAGAGGCCAAGTTCGACCCCACCCAGCCCGGGGCCAAGGCGCCGCAGGCCTATCTGGATGCCGAGAAGCTGCCCGATGTGCGGCTGCGTATCATCCTCGCCGAGGGCGTCACCAGCTGGCAGGTGGTCAACGCGCTGAAGTCGGCCGATTTCATGAAGGGCAAGGCGCCCGATGTGCCGCCCGAGGGCAGCCTTGCGCCCGAAAGCTACGAGATCACCCCGAAAGAGACCCGCAGCGCGCTGATCGCGCAGATGCAGGCCCGCCAGAAGGCGACGTTGGCGCGGCTCTGGGCCGGTCGGGCCAAGGGATTGCCCTACAAGGATCCCGAACAGGCGCTGATCATGGCGTCGCTGATCGAGAAGGAAACCGGCCTCCCGAAAGAACGTCCGCTGGTGGCCTCGGTGTTTCTCAACCGGCTGGACAAGGGGATCAGGTTGCAGACCGACCCGGCGGTGATCTATGGCATCACCAAGGGCAAGGGCACGCTGGGCCGTGGCCTGCGTCAGAGCGAGCTGCGTTCGCGCGTGAACCGCTACAACACCTATGTCTTCCCCGGCCTGCCGCCGACCCCGATCGCCAACCCCGGTGCCGCCAGCATCGAGGCCGCGCTTCACCCGGCGGATACCAAGTATCTGTATTTCGTGGCCAATGGCACCGGCGGCCATGCCTTTGCCGAGACCTTGGCCGAACACAACCGCAACGTGGCCAAGTGGCGCGCGCTGCAGGCGGCGCGGCAGAAGGCCGGCCAG
>JASBUM010000626.1 GCA_030147905.1 Acidimangrovimonas sp. | reverse complement strand
TCGCGAATTCGGGGCTGGTATGCAGATACAGCGGCCGCGCGCGGCCGTCCGTGTCGCGGCCGGTTGTGGCGAAGGCGTGCAGATGCGTCTCGTTGCCCGGGCTGACGACAAGCCCGGCCGGATCGACTTCGGTGAAGCCCTCCGCCGCAAGCCAGGCGCGGATCGCGCGCTGGATACGGTTGCGCGCCAGCAGGAGCGGACGGCGATCGGCATGACGGTGGGGCGCCCACCACGGGCTGGCAGCGGATTCGCGCGTGTCGATCATGGGCAAAGGCGGCTTTCGTCTTCCGATTTCGGCCGGAATGGGGTAGTTGCGGGCCAAATCCCGCGCCTGATACGCCGGGTGACACGCGACCACAAGCCCGCAATCACGAAGGAACCGAGCCCGTGAAAGTCATCGCCTCCAGCCTGCGCAAGGGCAATGTCGTCGAGATCGACGAAAAGCTCTATGTCGTCCTGACCGCCCAGAACTTCCACCCCGGCAAGGGCACCCCGGTGACCCAGGTGGACATGCGCCGCATCTCCGACGGGGTGAAGGTGTCGGAGCGCTGGAAGACGACCGAACAGGTCGAGCGCGCCCATGTCGAGGAGCGCGAATACGATTTCCTCTACGAGGACGGCGAGGGCTACCATTTCATGGAACCGGAGACCTACGAACAGGTCACCGTCCCCGTGGATATCGTCGGCGACCAGAAGGTCTTTCTGACCGACGGGATCCGCGTCTTCCTCCAGATCTACAACGGCCTTCCCATCGCGATGGAACTGCCGCAGAAGGTCACCGTCGAGATCGTCGAGACCGAACCGGTGGTCAAGGGACAGACGGCGTCTTCGTCCTACAAGCCCGCGATCTGCGACAACGGCATCCGGATCATGGTGCCGCCGCATATCAGCGCGGGTACGCGCGTGGTCATCCAGACGGCCGACAATTCCTATGTCGAGCGGGCCAAGGATTGACCGCCCGGGGATCGGCCGGGGGCCGAATTCGCGTCGCCGCCGGGCACGGACCCGCCCATCCGGAGCCGCCGCACCGCATTTCCCTTTATTGACGGGCCGCGTGCCCTATCTGTTGTAAATGTTTACGATCGAACACGAATTCGACGCCACCGTCATCACCCTCGTCGACGAGGGCGGTCCGCATCTGCAAGAAGACGTCAGCGTGCAGGCCTTCGAGGATTGCGTCTGCATCGAGCAATACGACGCGCGCGAGGATCGGGTGAACCGCATCACGCTGTCGCTTGCCCAGGTCCGCGACCTTGCCGCCGCGCTCAACCTGCCCGAGGGGATATACCGGCTGCGTCCGAAATCCTGAAGCCGCGCGTGACCGGGCGGCCGGCTGTCGCGCGCGTCCTGCCCAAACGAGCGGGGCGGCCGCACGCGCGGGAAGCCCTCAGCCCGGCGGAAGAAGACGAAACCGCTTGTCGCGGGCATGCGCGCCGGACACCAGCACAAGCCGTGTCGGTGCCACGCCCAGCGCCCGCGCCAGAAGCCGGCGCGCGGCCTCGTTGGCGCGGCCCTCGGCGGGCGGCGCGTTGACCCACACCTGCAGCCGGCCCGCCGCGCCGGCCCCGTCCCCGTCCGCCACCATCCGCTCGGTTGCGGCACGCGGCGTCACCCGCAGGGCAAATTCCGCGCCCGGCAGCGCCCATGCCTTCAGATCCGGAAGTGTCTGTCGCGCCACCCGCATCCCGCCTTCCCGACGCCCGTTGCCAAGCATGCAGGCCGATCCTAGGCTGCGCCCGCGTAACGCCGCAAGCGCCATCGGCCGACGGGATACAGGCCGCAAAGACATCCCGGCCGGGCACATGCCGCCGAACAGTCGGGGCGGATGGACAGGTCGGCTACGGGGCGATGAAATGGGAAACCGCGGGCAAGGATCGGGAGAGATGACGCATGGGCACGCAACGCACCGGCTTTTACTGGGATGAACGTTGCTTCTGGCATCACGGCGGCAATTACGCGCTGACCGCGCCGGCCGGCGGGCTAGTGCAGCCGATCCCCGGCGGCCTGCCCGAAAACCCCGAGACCAAGCGGCGCCTCGTCAACCTGATGCGGGTCACGGGGCTTCTGGACGCACTCGATGCACGCACGGCCGCGCCGGCCAC
>JASBUM010000656.1 GCA_030147905.1 Acidimangrovimonas sp. | reverse complement strand
CGTAAAAGGTTTTGACAAACACAAAATCTGTGGCACGCTGATCTCAGCGAAACGCATTGAAAGGAGGTGGTCCAGTGTCGAGAGTGATGTTGGAGAGAGGTGTCGGAACAGTCAGGAGGGACGCCGCCTGAGGGCAGCCCCGAGGGTGCGCACCGTCTGATTGGGCTCTGATCCTAACTGGCCCATCTCCAGGAACTCGGAGGGCCGCGCGCAGGCGCGGCCCTTTCCGTTCGTGCCGCCGCGCGCGCGCGCGCGCCTCGTGCTTCGCGCTGCGCGACGTCCGGCGCGCCCGCACCCGGCCCGTGCGGTGGCCCTTCCGTGCGGCCGCGCGCTGGGCTAGCTTCGCACCATGCTGCATGTCACCGACACATTGACCATCGCCGAATGGGAGCTGGCCGAGAGCTTCACCCATGCCTCGGGGCCGGGCGGGCAGAACGTCAACAAGGTCGCCACCGCGGTCGAGTTGCGCTTCGAGGCCGAACGGAGCCCCCATCTTCCGCCGCCGGTGAAGGCGCGGCTGCGGCGTCTGGCCGGGCGGCGCTGGACGGCCGAGGGCGCCATCGTCATCCGTGTCGAGGACACCCGCAGCCAGGCCCGCAATCGCGAGATCGCGCGCACGCGTCTGGCCGCGTTGATCCGCGATGCACTGGTTGCGCCACGCCGCCGCATCCCGACCCGCCCCGGCGCGGGCGCGCGCCAGCGGCGGATCACGGCCAAGAAGCAGCGCGGCGAGGTCAAGGCGCTGCGCGGCCGCGCCGGCACGGAGGATGAGTGAATGGACAGGCAGGACGATCTGCTGGCGCGGCGGCGGCGCCTTCTGGGGCCGAACGTGCCGACCTTCTACGACGAGCCGGTGACGATCACCCGTGGCGAGGGCGTCTGGTTGTGGGACGCTCGGGGCCGGCGCTATCTCGACTGCTACAACAACGTGGCGCATGTCGGCCATTGCCACCCCCATGTCGTGGAGGCGATCGCGCGGCAGGCGGCGCAGCTCAACACCCATAGCCGCTACCTGCACGAAGGCATCCTGGATTATGCCGAACGGTTGACCGCGCGCTTCGGCCACGGGTTGACGAATGTGCTGATGGCCTGCACCGGATCCGAGGCGAACGACGTCGCGCTGCGCATGGCGCGGGCGGTGACCGGCGGCACCGGGATGATCGCGACCGACAACACCTACCACGGCAATACCGCGCTGGTCAGCCAGCTTTCCACCCGCCGCCCCCCGATCGGAGGCTATGCCGAAAACGTGCGGCTCGTCCCCGCGCCCGACAGCCTGCGCGCCGCGGCGGACGACCCCGGTGCCATGGCGCAGGCCTTCGCCGACAATGTCGCCGAGGCGATCGCGGCGCTGGAGCGGGCCGGCCACGGCTTTGCCTGCCTCATCGTCTGCCCCTTCTTTGCCAACGAGGGTTTTCCGCCCCTGCCGCCGGGCTTCCTCGATCCCGCGGCCGAGGTCGTGCGCCGCGCCGGCGGCCTGCTGATCGCGGATGAGGTGCAGCCCGGCTTCGGCCGACTGGGCAGCCATTTCTGGGGTCATGAGGCGATGGGTTTCGCACCCGATATCGTCACCCTCGGCAAGCCGATGGCCAACGGGCATCCGGTGTCGGCGGTCGTCACCCGCCCCGAGATCATGGCCGCCTTCCGCGAGGCCTTCGGCTACTTCAATACCTATGGCGGCAATCCCGTCTCCTGTGCCGCCGCGCTGGCCACACTGGAGGTGATCGAGACCGAGGACCTGATGGCCAATGCCCTGCGAACGGGCGCCCATGCCCGCGCAGCCCTTGCCGCGATCGACCATCCGATGATCGCGGAGATCCGCGGCGCCGGGCTCTTCTTCGGGGTCGGGTTCGCCGATCCTCGCGACAACAGCCCCGCAGGCGTCTTTACCGCCGCCGTCGTCGAGGAGATGCGCCGCCGGGGGGTGCTTCTCAACCGGATCGGGCGGCATGGCAATATCCTCAAGATCCGGCCGCCGATGCCGTTTTCGACCGAACACGCGGATCTGCTGGTGACAACGCTTGCCACGGTTCTTGCCGGGATGCCGGTGCCGTGACCGCGGCCGACCTTCGGGCGGCCATGGCGCAGTGGGGCGTCTGCGGCCCACCCCGTCCGGTGAGCGCGCGCGAGAACGCCGTCTATCGCTGCGAGCTTCCGGGGGGCACGACAGCCGCCTTGCGCCTGCACCGGCCCGGCTACCAGATGCGGGCGGCGATCGAGTCGGAATTGTGGTGGACGGGGGCGCTCGCGGCTGCCGGGCTGCCCGTGCAGCGTCCGATCCCGGGGCGCGACGGTGTGATGGTGGCGCAACTGCCCTCGGGTCGGATGGCCTCGGCCGTGACCTGGCTGGACGGGCGGCCGGTGGGCGCTGCGGGGCGGCCGCTTGCGGGATCCGTGCGGCAGCGCAGCGCCCTGTTCGAGCGGATCGGCGCCCTGGTCGCACGGGTCCACGCCGCGAGCGACCGGCTGACACTGCCCGCGGACTTCGAGCGTCCGCGATGGGATCTGGAGGGGCTTCTGGGCGCGCATCCTCACTGGGGACCGTTCTGGGCCAATCCCGCGCTCGGCGCGGAGGAGAGGGCCCTTCTGCTCCGGATGCGTGTGGCGGGACGCGAGCGGCTGTCGGCATGGCAGGCGGGCGGCGGCGATTTCGGCCTGATCCACGCCGATCTGATGCGCGAGAACATCCTGTGCGACGACGATCTGCCGCGCGATGGCGCCCCGACCGATGGCGGCAGGCTCGCGCTGATCGATTTCGACGACAGCGGCTTCGGCTTCCGGCTTTACGATCTGGGCACGCTGATGCTGCAAAACCTGGATGACCCGGCCTATCCTGCCCTGCTCGAGGCCGCCCTGTCGGGCTATGCCGGGCGGCGGCCGTCGGCCGCGGCCGTGGAGGATGCGGAATTCTTCGTCACACTGCGCGCGCTGGCCTCCTGCGGCTGGGCCATGTCACGCCTTGCGCCGGGGGACCCGATGCTGCGACGCTATGGCGAACGCGCCCTGCGGCGCGCAACACTGAGCCTTGGGCGCGCCTGATGAAGCTGATCCGGCGCGCGACCCGCGCCGACGCGCCGGGGCGAGCAGGTCGGGGCCCGCACCACGGCCGCGCCCCGGGACGCGCCCACGGTGGCCTTTCGCCGCTGTCCGCCCCTCGGGCCGCGGTTCAGACGATGACTTCCATCGGTTGCTGATGCCCGACGCCGAAGACACGCTTGTAGCGCGCGATCTCGGCCGCGGGACCCATTGCCTTGTTGGGATTGTCCGAAAGCTTGACCGTCGGCCGGCCGTCGGCCGTCTGGGCCTTGCACACGAGCGAGAACGGCGACAGCGCGTCGCCCGGCACCAGGCCGCGGAAATCGTTGGTCAGCAGCGTGCCCCAGCCGAAGCTGACCTTGACGCGACCGGCGAAACGCGCCTGCAATTCGGCGATGCGGTCCTCGTCCAGCCCGTCTGAGAAGATCACCAGCTTGTCGCGCGGGTCCTCGCCGCGCTCGCGCCACCAGGCGATGGCGGTTTCGGCCCCGGCTGCGGGGTCGCCGCTGTCGATGCGGATACCGGTCCAGCCCGACAGCCAGTCGGGCGCGTTCTTCAGGAAGCCCTCGGTGCCGTAGGTATCGGGCAGGATGATGCGCAGGTTACCGTCATGTTCGTCCTGCCATTCGGCGAGAACGCGATAGGGCGCCCGGGCTAGTTCCGCGTCGCTGTCGGCGAGCGCGGCATAGACCATCGGCAGTTCATGGGCGTTGGTGCCGATCGCCTCGACCTCGCGGCGCATCGCGATCAGGCAGTTCGAGGTCCCGACGAAGGCGCTGCCCAGCCCCTCCTGCAGGGCCTGCACGCACCAGTCCTGCCACAGGAAAGAATGACGCCGCCGGGTGCCGAAATCGGCCAGCCGAAGGCCGGGAATGGCGCGCAGACGCTCGACCTTTTCCCACAGCTTGGTCATCGCGCGGGCGTAAAGCACCTGCAATTCGAACCGGCCCATGTCCTTGAGCACCGCGCGCGAACGCAGCTCCATCAGCACCGCAAGGGCCGGTATCTCCCACAGCATCACCTCGGGCCATTTGCCCTCGAAGGTCAG
>JASBUM010000621.1 GCA_030147905.1 Acidimangrovimonas sp. | reverse complement strand
AGGATGGGCGGGCGCATGGTGGCGCCGCGCGCCATGGCCCGACGCGAAATGTGCCCGAAGCGAAATGTGCCCGGAGCGGGATGTGCCCGGACATGCGCACTGGCAGGCTCCCCGACGCCCGGCCATGCAGGGGGCGCGCGAATGAATGCCTGAAGCCGTCTGACTTCCGGATGCGGCCGGGGCGTCGGCACCGGCACCGGTTCTGGCCGGCGGCGTGGTCGCTGGGTGCGGTGTCGGCCCCGGCTTTGGGATCCGGCGCGGGGTTCGAGATCACGCGGGGGTTCGGGCGTCAGGATCTGTCGTCTTCGTCGCCGGTGCGGCGGGGCGCTTTCTGCGGCGCCGTGCCGTCGGTCCCCGCCGGTCCTGTGCCCGCAGGCTTCCCGTGCGCATCGTCGTCGGTGGCGTCGCGTCCCTTCGGCCCCTGCCCATCTGCCGCGTCTTCGGCCGTGTCTTTCGCCGGCGCGCCGGGCCCGGCGGATTCGTCCGATTTCACCAGCCGCAGATGCGCGCCCCGGCGGGGCGGGGCGAAATCGGCAGGGGATTCGGCAAAGCCAGCTTCGGCCGGCACCGGTCCGGGCGCGGCGGGCGGGGCGCTGGCGCGCGATCCGCCTGCGGCGACGTCACGGGCACCCGCATCGCCGCTGGCGCCCGGACCGGTGCCGGCCGGCCGCTGCGGCGGGGCTGCGAATTGCGATCCTTCGTCCGGCCCCTCCGTCAGCAGGTTCCGCGTGAGTTGTCCGATTGCCAGCCGTCGGGGCGCGCGCCCCACGGCGCCTTCGCAGGCGAGGCAGCCGATGGCGCGGGTGACCGCACCGGTGTGATCGGCCAGCGGCAGCAAGATCATCCGCCCGCTCAGCGGCGGGCGGCCGAAGCCGCGTTCGGCGGTGACGGCCATCTCCACGATCTCGGGGCCGGAGAACAGCGCCTCGAGCGGTTCGCGCAACGCCTCGCGCGCGGCCAGCGCGAACAGCGCCGCGAAGGGCATGCCGGCCACCGCCATGCCCATAAGCAGGTTGAGGTTTTCGCCCGCGATCCGGAATCGCGCCGTCGCCGGGGCAATTCGCTCGATGACGAAGGCGTCCGGCAGGATCTGTGCGATCTTGCGCGGGTCGACATCGTCGCGCCGCGCGACGCGGGCCTCGCCCCGGATCGCGTTCCAGTAATGGCGCAGCTGCGCCACATGCGTCATCCGCTCGGGCATGCCAACCCCCGTCAGGGCGATCACGCCGCCCCGCCCCAAACGCTCCCGTTCCATAAGATGCTCCCGTGGTTCAGGCGGGGCGATTGTCGGTCGGGGGGCGTTCTGTTAACCCTATGACGACAACATTTACCCCAAAGTTTACCCACCCGTCCAATTCATAACCCAGAACCGCGGCCGCGGGGGAGAAAAGTAAAGAAATGGTTAATTCGATGACCGGCTTCGCCAGCCGTCGCGGCGCCGCCGAGGGCGCCAGCTGGCTGTGGGAAATCCGCGGCGTGAATGGCAAGGGGCTGGACCTGCGGCTGCGCCTGCCCGAAAACATCGACGGGCTTGAACCGGCGGTGCGGGCACGGCTTTCCGCGGCGCTAAGGCGGGGGAATGTCACGCTCGGTCTGCGTCTTGTGCACCAACGCGCATCGGGTGCATTGCGCCCCGACGCGGCCGCGCTCGACGACGCGATGGCGGCGCTGGCGATGGTCGAGGCGGCGGCGGCGCGCGCCGGGCTGGTGCTGGCGCCATGTTCGGCGGCCGAGGTCCTCGGCCTTCGCGGGATGGCCGATGCGGGCGCCGCCACCGACCCCGCGGCCGACGATTCCGCCGCGGCGGGCGCGCTGCGCGCGGTGCTGCTCGACGATCTGGATGCGCTGGTCGCCGCATTCCAGCAGATGCGCGCGGAGGAGGGCGCGGCGCTGGCGCGGCTGCTGGAAGATCAGCTGGGCGAGATCGCGGACCTTGCCGCCCGGGCGCGTGCGCAGGCCGGGGCGCGGGCCGACGACATGGCCGCGGCCCTTGGCGCGGCGCTTGGCCGGGTGCTCGACAATGCCGAGGGCGTCGACGAGGGCCGCCTGATGCAGGAGCTTGCGCTGCTCGCGGTGAAGGCCGATGTCACCGAGGAACTGGACCGGATCGACACCCATGTCGAGACCGCGCGCGGGCTTCTGGCCGGCGAGGGGCCGGTGGGCCGCAAGCTCGACTTCCTGATGCAGGAGTTCAACCGCGAGGCCAACACGTTGTGTTCCAAGGCGCAGAACGGTGCGCTGACGCGGCTCGGGCTTGACCTCAAGGCGGTCATCGATCAGATGCGCGAACAGGTTCAGAACGTGGAGTGACGAATGGCGCGGCGCGGCCTGCTGATCATCCTCTCCTCGCCCTCGGGCGCGGGCAAGTCGACGCTTTCGCGCCGGCTGATGGCGTGGGATCCGGCGATCCGCTTCTCGGTCTCGGCCACCACGCGGCCGCCGCGGCCGGGAGAGGTGGACGGGCGCGACTACCAGTTCCTTTCGCGCCCGGAATTCGAGGCGCGGGTGGCTGCGGGCGAGATGCTCGAACATGCCGAGGTCTTCGGTCAGCTCTACGGCAGCCCGCGTGCCCCCGTCGCGGCGGCGATCGCCGAGGGGCACGACACGCTGTTCGATATCGACTGGCAGGGCGGCCAGCAGATCACCCAGGCGATGCAGCATGACGTGGTGTCGATCTTCATCCTGCCGCCCTCGATCGCCGAACTGGAACGTCGCCTGCGTGCCCGCGCACAGGACAGCGACGCGGTGATCGCGGAGCGGATGGCGAAGGCCGAGGCCGAGATCAGTCATTGGGCGGAATATGATTACGTCCTCGTCAACGAGGATCTCGACGCGACCGAGGCCGGTCTGCGCGCGATTCTCACCGCCGAAAGGCTGCGGCGCAAGCGCCGTCCCGATCTGACCGGCTTCGTCCGGGCGCTGAATGCGGAGTTCGAGGGCCGATGATCTACGCGCTTGACGGCATCGCCCCCGATCTGCCCGCCGACGGCGATTTCTGGATCGCACCGGATGCAAACGTGATCGGTCGGGTCACCCTCGGCGGCGGCACGAGCGTGTGGTTCGGCGCGACGCTGCGCGGCGACAATGAGGAAGTCCGGATCGGCGCGGGCACGAACATTCAGGAGGCCTGCGTGCTCCATACCGACATGGGCTACCCGCTGGACGTCGGCGCCGATTGCACCATCGGTCACAAGGCCATCCTGCACGGCTGCACCGTCGGCGACGGCAGCCTGATCGGGATGGGGGCGGTCGTGCTCAACGGGGCGCGGATCGGCCGGGGGTGCCTCGTGGGTGCGGGCGCGCTTGTGACCGAGGGCAGGGAGATCCCGGACAACAGTCTCGTTGTGGGTGCGCCGGGCCGTGTGGTCCGCAGCCTCGATGCGGCCGCTCTTGCGGGCCTTCAGGCTTCGGCGGCATTGTATCGCGACAAGATGCGCCGCTTTCGGGGCGGGCTCGTGCCGATCGGATGAGCGGCCGGCCCCGAACGCGCCGGCATGGCGCCGCCCGGCGGCAAGCGGGCGGCATGACAGGAGAGCGAAATGAACGACGTGCCTTCCGAACCGACCTTGCGGCGGGGCAGACTGCCCGGCGGCGTCAGCCGTCCCGTCGCCACCCCGATCATGCCTTCGGTCGTCTATGCCTCCGAAAGCCCTGATCAGCTGGACGCGCAATACGAGGGGCGGGAGACCGGCTATACCTATGCGCGCGAGGGCCATCCCAACGCGGATCATCTGGCGCGGATGATCGACGGGCTGGAAGGCGGCCAGGGCGGTATCGTGACCGGCTCGGGGATGGCGGCGGTGACCGCGGCGTTGATGGGCGTCCTGCGGACCGGCGATCATATCATCGGAGGCGATCAGCTCTATGGCCGTTCGTTGCGTCTGCTGACGCAGGATCTTCCGCGGATGGGGATCGAGGCCACGCTGGCCGACCCCACCGACGTCGAGGCGATCGAGGCCGCCATCCGGCCTGCAACCCGCATGATCCTGATCGAGGTGGTCTCCAACCCGACATTGCGGGTGGCCGACCTGCGCGCGATTGCCCGGCTCGCGCGCGCGCGTGACCTGATTTTGGTGGTCGACAACACATTCACGACACCCCGGATGGTTCGGCCGCTCGATCTGGGGGCGGATGTGGTGATCCATTCGGTGACCAAGCTTCTGGCCGGTCACTCCGACGTCACCCTCGGCTATGTCGTCGCTCGCGACGCCGACCACCGCCGCGCGATCACCGATTTCGCCGTCACGGCGGGGCTGACGGCCAGCCCGTTCGATTGCTGGCTGGCCGAGCGCGGGCTCTATTCCTTCGCGCTGCGCTTCGATCGCGCCGAGGCCAATGCGGCAAGGCTGGCCGCCCATCTCGCCCAGTTGCCCGGCGTGCGCCGGATCCTCTATCCGGCGCGCAGCGACCATCCCGACCACAATCGCGCGGCGGCACTCCTGGGTGGGCGCGGGGGCAACATGCTCAGCTTCGAGCTCGACGGGGGGCGCGCGGCTGCCAATGCGCTGGCGCGTGCCATGCCCGAGGTGCCGTTCGCCCCGACGCTGGGCGATGTGGCGACGACGCTGTCGCATCCCGCATCCTCGTCGCACCGGGCGCTATCGCCCGAGGCGCGCTCGGCGCTCGGCATCAGCGAGGGTTTCTTCCGCGTCTCGGTCGGGCTCGAGGAGATCGATTTGCTGCTGGGCGATTTCACGCGCGGAATCGGGGCCGCCACCCGCGCCTGAAGGCGCAGGCTGTGGGGGGCGCTGCCGGGGGGGGCGCTGCCGGTCGTCCCGGTGAGGGGCAGATGCCGCTTCTTTCGGACCAAATACCGCGGGGGCGCGGGGGCGGCGCCCCCGTCCGCGCCGGATTGGCGCGGTTCCGCCTCCGGCGGGGATATTTGAAAACGAAAGATGTGGGTCGACGGGCACCGTAGCGCCGGCGCTTGGTTTGCGGAAGCGGCCGCCCCGGGGGAGGAGCGGCGTCACTCGCGCTCGACCACCAGCCGGAAAGTTATCGCGGGCGCAATGGCGCGGATTTCCTCCTGCACGAGCTCGGGGCGGGGCAGGTCGGGGCCGATCGCGAATACCGGCCCGGTATAGCCCAGATCGGCCAGATGCTCCACGATCTGGACGGCATCCGTGGCGGCGGAAAACAGCGGACAAAGGATGACATCGGGGGCCAGGCTCCGGAATTGCGCGGGGCCGAGCATGTCGAGGCTTGAATAGATCAGATCGGTCTCGCCGGCGGGCACGAAAGGGGGCGGGATCATGCCGCTCCATTCCAGCATCAGCACACGCCCGCGCAGCGGGATCGGCTCGGCGAAGGGCATCGGCCCGGATTGCGGCGTGTCTGGCGTGCTCATCTTCGCAAAGAGGGAGTAACGCGCGAAAGTTGGTGATGCCCTGAGGGGCGGCATATCATGGCGGTGTTCACGCGCCGTCAATTCTCAGCTGAGAAAGGGATATGCCACATGGAAGAGACTACCATCACCCAACTGTCCGATCCATCAGGATTTAGCACCGACGCGTTCACAGATGTCATCCGCGATGGCGCGCGCAGGCTGATCGAACAGGCGATCCACGCCGAGCTGGCCACGCTCATGGCGGCGTTTTCCGAGGAAAGGCTTGAGGACGGGCGGGCGCGCCTGGTGCGCCATGGCCACTTGCCGGAACGTGAGGTCATGACGGGCATTGGCCCGGTTGCGGTAAAGGTGCCCCGTGTCCGGGATCGCAAGCCGGGCGACGACAAGATCAGCTTCACGCCCAGCATCCTGCCACGGTATCTGCGCAAAGCGAAATCGGTCGAAGAGCTGCTGCCGTGGCTTTACCTCAAGGGCGTGTCCACGGGCGATTTCAGCGAGGCGCTGGCCGCCCTGCTGGGGCCGAATGCCCGGGGCCTGTCTGCCAAGACCATCACGCGGCTGAAAGCCGACTGGTGGAAGAGCTATGAAGCTTGGCACAAGCGCGACCTTGGCGCGCGGCGCATTCCGGGGTGATCCGGTCGGGGATTCCGATTTGATCCGGTCACCCATTCCAATCTGATCCGGTCACCCCGACTTCGACAGCTACGAGCCGTTTTGCGGCCTTGCGATCGTTTCGGCTCGTGTGATTTCAATGGCTTACGTGCCTCAGGCGGCTGTTTTCGGCGAAGTATTGTTGTAACACGTCATGGCTTAAATAGCCCTTCTGTATTGAGCGATAACGCTGTATCGTTCGCCCATGTACACACGCATCTCCGAATCCGGCGGTCGGCGCTACCTGCAACTCGTCGAAGGCCATCGCGACGAGACTGGCAAGGTGCGCATCAAGGTCGTTGCCAACCTGGGCCGGCTGGACAGGCTCAGCCCGGCCAAGCTCGATCCCTTGATCAACGGCCTCAACCGCGCCGTCGGACGGCTGGAGAATACTGCCGATGACATCAGCTATGAGTCCTCTGTCGGCTATGGCGACGTCTTGGCCCTGCATGAGCTCTGGAAGGACCTGGGCTTCGACCGCGCCCTCAAACAGGCCCTGCGGTCCGGGCGGCGTGAGATCGACGCCGAGGCCCTGATACGAGCCATGGTCTTCAACCGGCTCTGCGCGCCGGACTCGAAGTTGGGCTGCCTGCGCTGGCTGGAGACTGTGGCCATGCCGGCGATGCCGGAGACCGTGACCCATCAACACCTGCTGCGTGCAATGGACGCGCTGATGAACCACGCCGAGATCGTGGAGAGCGAGCTGGCGCGGCAGATCCGTCCGCTCGTCGATCGCGAATTGACCGTCGTCTTCTACGACCTGACCACGGTGCGCATCCACGGCGAGGGGGAAGTGGACGACGACCTGCGGGCCTTCGGCATGAACAAAGAGACGGGCGGCATCGCCCGGCAGTTCGTGCTCGGCGTGGTGCAGACTGCCGAGGGCCTGCCGCTTCTGCATACCGTCCATCCCGGCAATGTGGCTGAGACCAAGACCCTGCAGGCGATGCTGCAGACCGTGCTACAGCGCTTCCCCGTCCAGCGCGTGGTGCTGGTTGCCGACCGTGGCCTCCTCAGCCTCGAGAACATCGGCGAGCTGACCGCCCTGGCCGACCAGGGCGAGCGCAAACTCGAGTTCATCCTGGCCGTGCCGGCGCGGCGCTACAGCGAGCTGGTCGAGACCTTCCAGGGGCTTGCGTTCTCCGACGATGGTCTGGCCGAGGCCCGCTTCGCCGGCCACCGCCTGATCGTGGCCCATGATCCCGAGCGCGCGGCCCTGCAATCGGCCCACCGCCGGGGGCGGATCGCCGAATTGGAGGCCATGGCCGAGAAGATGGTGGGCAAGCTCGACGCCCAGGACGAGGGGGCGACCGCCCGGGGGCGTCGGGCCTCCGACCGCGGCGCCTATAGCCGCTTCAGCCGCGCCGTTGCCGAGGCGGAGCTCACCCGCTTCCTCAAGGCCGACTTCACCGCCGACCGCTTCTCCTGGTCGCTCGACGACGCGGCCATCGCCGAGGCGGAACTCTTCGACGGCAAGCTGGCCCTCTTGACCAATGTCCCCGATCTTGCCCCGGCCGAGGCAGTCACCCGCTACCGGGCGCTCGCCGACATCGAGCGTGGCTTCCGCGTCTTGAAATCGGACATTGAGATCGCCCCGGTGCATCACCGCCTGCCGGACCGCATCCGCGCCCATGCGTTGATCTGCTTTCTCGCCTTGGTGCTCTACCACGTCATGCGCATGCGGCTGAAGGCCCAGGGGCACAGCGCCAGTCCGCGCACCGCCCTCGACCTGCTCGCCCGCATCCAGAAGCACACCGCTCATGCCGGGACCCGCACCCTGCAGGGCATCAGCCGAACCACACCCGAACAACTGGAACTCTTCGATGCCCTGAGCCTGCCAAAACCCGCCTGACCCCGCCGTGTTGTACCATTTTTGGCTATCCGGCCTCAACAATATCAAACGCTTACGCGATTAACTGATGAAGTTGGGGGTCACCGATTCCGGGGCATCCGGTCACCCGGTCGGGTGAGAGGTTCTGACGCTGCTGGGCAGTCCTGCGGCGGGCTACGCTTGCTCTTTTGAGGAGAGCGGGCGGCCCCATGAAGAGACTGACGATGCGGAAGATCAGAGAAGCGCTGCGGCTGCGTGCCAGCGGATTGTCGACACGGAAGATCGCCACGAGCCTGGGCGTGGGGCAGAGCACGGCGAGCGATTATCTCAAGCGGGTCGAACGTGCCGGCCTGAGCTGGCCGCTTGCGGCGGAGATGACGGACGCGGCGCTGGAGGCGCTGCTGTTTCATCCGAGCGGCGGCCCCAGCCGTTTGGTCGAGGCCCAGCCGGACTGGCCGGCGGTCCATCGCGAGCTGAGGCGCCCGGGCGTGACGCTGTCGCTGCTCTGGGAGGAATACCGCGCGGTTCACCCTGAGGGCTATGGCTACAGCCGGTTCTGCGACCTCTACCGGCGCTGGAGCGGGCGGCTGACGCCGGTGATGCGCCAGCACCATGTTGCCGGTGAGCGGATGTTCGTCGATTACGCCGGCATGACGCTGGAGGTCATCGACGGGGCGACCGGCGAGGTTCGCCAGGCGCAACTGTTCGTGGCAGCGCTCGGCGCCTCGAACCTGACCTATGCCGAGGCGACATGGACCCAGACTCTGTCGGACTGGATCGGCGCACACTGTCGGGCACTCGGCTATTTCGGCGGGGTTCCGGCGCAAGTGGTGTCGGATAACCTGAAGTCCGGCGTTACCAGGGCCTGCTTCTATGAGCCGGCGGTGAACCGGACCTACGCCGATATGGCCGAGCATTACGGCACAGCGGTGGTTCCGGCACGACCGCGCAAACCGCGCGACAAGGCGAAGGTCGAGGTGGCCGTTCAGATCGCCCAACGCTGGATCGCGGCGCGCCTGCGCAACCAGCGGTTCTTCTCGCTGCAGGAACTGAACGCCGCCATCCGCGTCCTGCTCGACCGGCTGAACGACCGGGTGACCCGGCATCTCGGTGCCAGCCGCCGCGACCTGTTCGAGCAGATCGAGCGGTCGGCGCTGCGGCCCTTGCCCGCCGAGTCCTACGTCTTCTCCGAATGGAAGCAATGCACGGTCGGGCTCGACTATCATGTCGAGGTCGACAAGCATTACTACTCGGCGCCGCACAGCCTTCTGCGCGAGAAGGTCTGGGTCCGGTTCACCGCCCGGACGGTCGAGATCTTCCACCATGGCAAGCGCGTCGCGGCACACGCGCGGACCTCGTCTAACCGCCGGCACACCACCGTCGCCGATCACATGCCGGCCAGCCATCGGCGCTATTCCGAATGGTCGCCCGAGCGGCTGAAGTCCTGGGCGGCGAAGATCGGGCCGAACACCGCCACCCTGGTCGCTGTGATCCTGCGCGACCGCAGCCACCCCGAACAGGGCTTCCGCTCCTGCCTCGGCATCATGCGCCTGGCCAAGCCCTATGGCCCCGAGGCGCTGGAAGCGGCCTGCGAACGGGCGCTCATCATCGGGGCGCGATCCTACTCCTCGGTCAACTCGATCCTGAAGAACAACCTGCATCGCAGCAGCCGGCCCGACCCCGCCGCGGACGGGCCCGCGATCCAGCACGGCAATATCCGCGGCCCAGGCTACTTCCATTGAAAGGACAGACGATGCTCACCCACCCAACCCTGGACCAGCTCCGCGCCTTGCGGCTCGACGGCATGGCCGAGGCGTTCCTCGAACTGCAGACGCAGGATGCCACCGCCGAGCTGAGCCATCCCGAGTGGCTCGGCCTGCTGGTCGACCGCGAGATCGCCAGCCGCAATACCCGCCGGTTCCAGACCCGCATGCGGGCCGCCAAGCTGCGCCACATCGGCGCCGCCATCGAGGATGTCGACTTCCGCACGCCGCGCCGGCTGGACCGGACGCTGTTCCAGCAGCTCGCCACCGGACGCTGGATCGCCGACGCCCGCAACCTGATGATCACCGGGCCGTGCGTTCCCACGTCATAATGCCCACCTCGGTATGTTATTGAAAGGCCAGGATTTGTTGGTCAGGATTTGATGTTGGCGGACGCTTGCGACTGGCATTTGCCCGCTCGTTGATGCCCGGTCTGCCGATGTCTTCGCGCCGAATGACCCACGGCGCTCCCTTGCAGTGTTGCCTTGCCGGCAGAATGCCGCTGCGGATCATGCGCACGACCGTCATCGGGCTCAGGCTGAGCATGTCAGCCGCCTCGTTCAGGGTGAGTTCCCCCCGCGCAGCTCTTTCCCCGACCTGATAAACTGCGATGTCATGCTTGCTGCGGAAGCTGCAGACACGTGACTGCGTCCATCCATTGAGACGCCCCGTCTTCTTGCCCAAGCGGTTCAACAGCGACGCGATAGCCTTATCGGGCATCAGTCGGGCGAGGTCACGGATCAACGCTTCAGTCTCCGGCTCGACGACCCAACGGTGCCGGCCGGCTCGGTTCTTCTGCACGGCAAGCGCCGTGTGGTCACCGCCCTGCCAGTGCAGCATCAGTTGGATCTGCTCGTCCTCGACACGCACCACGATCTCGCGCAGGACCGCACGAACGATGCGCTTGCGACTGGCGCCGGTTGCGGCGGGATGGTGCCAGGCCGCCTCAAGATCCGCTCCCATGCGCAGCAGCCTCCGGCGCTCATCTTCCGATATTGCCGCCGGCTGCTGTCGTTCCAGAGCCTCCAATTCTCCCTCTCGCTCACTTACGGTCGTCAGCGCCGCATTCCACCGCCGCTCGAGTTCGCCCGCGACAAGTCGGTTGTCCGGATCGACCGCATCATATTGCCGCCGCGCAAATGCCGCCTCGTACCGCGCCTGCTCAAGTGCCAACTCGATCTGCCGGCGCCTTTCGCTGGTTTCCACCTCGCGTCGTTCGATCGCCTGGAGCGCGGCCTCGATGCCGAGCGGCTGGAGCAGTCGGACGACCTCCGCGCCCACGGCAAGATCAACCCGCAAGGAGCCGAACGAGATGCAGGAGTCCGTGCCGTGGTTGAACTGCGCGCCGCGACAGTGATAGCGGCCTGTGTTCCCGCTCTTGCCGCTGTAGGCGACATGGAGCTTGCGCCCGCAATGGCCACATCGCAGCAGACCGCCAAGCAACAACTCGCCCCGCCGCAGCGCACCGCGTGCCATCATGCCCTTGCCGGTTGCGTTGTCCGCGATCAGGCGCTGGTTCCTCTCGTAGTCTGCCCAGCTCAGGTAACCCTCATGATGCTCCGTGAGCAAGACATCCCATTCGGATTGCTCCTTGCGAAAGCCCCGCACGATGCGCTTGCGGCCATTCTCGAGTGTCACGCGGCTGCCGGTCCGCCCGAAGGCATAGGCACCGGCATAGATCGGGTTGGTCAGGATGTGATGCACCGTGTTGTAGACCGGCAGCTTCCACGACAGGGTGCGGCCACCATCTCGCGAGTAGCTGATGCTCGGCAACGCGATACCCTCGCCGCGCAATGAGAGGTGAACCTGACGAATGCTCTGCATCTCGGCAAAACGGGTGAACACCAGTCCGATCGCCTCGCGGACGCGCAGGTCGGCATCCTTTTCGATCCGGTCGCGACCCGCCTTCACATATCCGACCGCCACGGTCAGGAAGAGTTCGCCGCGCCGCGCCTTCTGTTTCAGGGCTTCGAGCGAGCGGGCACGCAGGATCGAGAGTTCGAGTTCACTCATTGTTCCCTTCATGCCGAGCAGCAACCGATCATTCGGATGTCGTGGTTCGTAGACGCCGTCCTCGTCGATGATCAGCGTCCCGACCAGGCCGCAGAATTCGATCAACGTGTGCCAGTCGCGCCCGTTCCGGGCCAAGCGGGAAGCTTCGATGGCAAGGACGGCACCGACCCGGCCGTCACAGATCGCAGCCAGCAGCCGCTCGAACCCCGGTCGGCTGACACCTGAGCCCGAACGGCCGAGATCATCGTCGATGACCGTGATGTCCACCCAGCCAAGCGCGCGGGCACGCTCGGCCAATCCGTATTGCCGCCGTCGGCTTTCAGGATTGTTTGCAAGCTGATCGGCAGTAGATTGCCGCACATAGACGAAAGCCTCGCGCGCCAGATGTTCAGCCGTGATCTTCATGGTCCGTCTCCTCCGATGCCTCCGGGATTGCCGCGGCTTCCGTCAGAAGCGCTCCGATCAGCGGTACAAGCCGCGGGCGGCTCTCGAGGGGCAGCTGCCTCGGCGGCGCCTCCACGACGAACAGATCCAGTTGAAGGTAATTCGCTTGCCTGCGTTCCATGCTCCCCTCCTTCACGACGTGAGTCGTCGTGCCGAAAGCGTAAGCTTAGGAAAGCATCGAGCTCGGAACGGAGATCCCGCAGGCAGGATAATGGCAGACGGGGGACATCCTGCACGGCCAGCGCCGCCGCGCCGTCCTCCAGCATCCAGGCCGGAACCGCCGCCAGTGTGCCGTCCGGCTGCCGAATGATGAACGACTCTTCCCCGCGGTATCGCTGGCAGCCAGTAACAACGACCGCTTCACCGCTGCGAGGATGAAAGCCATAGCGAACGATTGCCACCGCGCCGCGCTGATAGCCGGCAGTATGAAGCTGCTTCGTGCGGCGTGGGAAAGACCTGGCTTGCCTGCGCCCTCGGCCAACGCGCCTGCCGCGACAACCGCACCGTCATCTACCAGCGCCTGCCGCGGCTCTTCGCCGATCTCGACCTCGCCCATGGCGACGGGCGCTTTCCGCGCTTGTTCCGGTCCCTGGTGAAGGCCGACCTGCTCATCCTCGACGACTGGGGCCCGGATCGCCTGACCGCCGGCCAGCGCCGCGACTTGATGGAAATCGTCGAGGATCGGCACGATCGCGGCTCGATCCTGATCACCAGCCAGCTGCCGGTCGCAGCCTGGCACGACGTGATCGGGGAACCGACATTTGCCGACGCCATCCTCGACCGCCTGGTCCACAACGCCCATCGCCTCGAGCTCGACGGGCCGTCATTGCGCCGCTCGAGCAACCCGACCGAAGACATTGACGAAGGCCACCGCGCCTGACATCAAAACCATGCCTATGCGGCAACGATCCTCAGCTGACCGGATACCCCGGAATGACTGACCGGATGTTGTCGGAACAGCCGACCGGATGCGTCGGAATGCGCAGGCGCGCGGCGGTTTCTCTACATTTGGGCGGATGGCGTCTACTTCAAGCCACGAATGGCTGAGGAAAAACAATGCGTTCTGGTGGTCGTGGGGGCTGATGAATATGGCCGCAAGGAGTTGCTGGCCATGACCGATGGCTTCCGCGAAAGCACGCAAAGCTGGCGCGAGTTGCTCCTCGATCTCAAGCGGCGCGGCTTGAAACAGGATCCCAAGCTGGCGATCGGGGACGGCGCTCTGGGCTTCTGGGCCGCTCTGCGGGAGGTCTGCGCCTCGACGCGGGAGCAACGTTGCTGGGTCCACAAGACAATGAACGTGCTCAACGCGCTGCCGAAATCGGCGCAGGCCAAGGCTAAGGGCCATCTTCACGACATCTGGCAGGCCGAAACAAAGGCCGCCGCCAACACCGCCTTCGACTTCTTCGTCGAAACCTATGGCGTGAAATGGGACAAGGCGGTCACCAAGCTGGTCAAGGATCGGGACGCGATGCTGACGTTCTATGACTACCCGGCGGAACATTGGAAGCACATCCGGACGTCAAACCCGATCGAGAGCACCTTCGCGACAGTCCGACACCGCACGAAACGCACCAAGGGGTGCCTCAGCCGCGAGACCGGGCTCGCCATGGCGTTCAAGCTGATGATGGCGGCGCAGAAAAAATGGCGCAAACTCGATGGCCAAAACCGACTGCCGGAGATCATCCAGGGGGTTGAGTTCCGCGACGGTCTCCGTCACCTTCAAACCGCCGCCTGATCAAGCGTCACCAACTTTCGCGCATATCTCG
>JASBUM010000617.1 GCA_030147905.1 Acidimangrovimonas sp. | reverse complement strand
ACCGGCAGCTATTCCGCCGGCGGCGTCCGTTCGATCACCAGCCGCCTCGTCGACGAGGCCGGTTCGCTCGTCTCCACCAGCAACGCGCTGGACGTGGCGGTGAACGGACGCGGCATGCTGCCGGTGACGACCGAGGCCGCGGTCAAGAACGGGCTTGGCGAACAGCCGGTCATGATGACCCGCACGGGTTCCTTCCGCACCAATCCCGACGGGATTCTCGAAACCGCCTCGGGGCTGGTGCTGCTGGGCTGGCCCGCCAACGCGGACGGCACGATCAACACCTATCCGCGCGACACCGTCACCGGGCTCGAGCCGGTGGTGATCCAGTCGAACCAGACCGCCGGCGACCCGACCACGGAAATCACCCTGGGGGTGAACCTGCCCGCGACCGAGACCGGCGCAGGATCGTCGGGCGATTCGCTGCCGCTGTCGATCGAATATTTCGGCAATCTTGGCGAATCGGCCACGTTGAACCTGTCCTTCACGCCACAGGTTCCCGCTGCCGGCTCCTCCAACCAGTGGCGGATGCAGATCACCGATTCGGCGCAGAATGGCGCGGTGGTCGGCGAATATGACATGGTCTTCGACGACAGTCGCGGCAGCGGCGGCACGCTGGCCTCCGTGACCACGGTCGCGGGTGGCGCGTATGACCCGAACACCGGAAATCTCGGCCTGACGGTTTCGGGCGGGCCACTGACCGTTACCATCGGCAAGCCCGGCGACACCAACGGGCTGACGCAGCTGTCCAACACCTTCGCGCCGACCTCGATCACCAAGGACGGCTCGCCCGTCGGCAACCTGACCTCGACCACGATCGATGAGAACGGCTTCATCAAGGCGTCTTACGATACCGGCTTCACCCGGGTGATCTACCAGGTTCCGCTCGTCGACGTGCCCAATCCCAACGGGCTGATCTCGCTTGATCTTCAGGCCTATCAGGTCTCGCCGCAAAGCGGGTCGTTCTTCATGTGGGATGCCGGAACCGGCCCCACCGGCACCGTCAGCGGCTACGCGCTCGAGATCTCGACCACCGACATCGCTCATGAACTGACCAACCTGATCCAGACCCAGCGGGCCTATTCGTCGAACGCCAAGGTCATCCAGACCGTCGACGACATGCTTCAGGAAACCACCAACATGAAGCGCTGATCAGGACGCCAGCCAAAGGAAGGACTAAGCGATGAGCCTTGCCGCGACGATGGTCAATGCCCTCTCGGGCCTGACCGCAAACGCCCGCACGACCGAGGTCATCGCGGCCAATCTCACCAATGCGCGCACGCCGGGCTATGGCGCGCGCGCGCTGGCGCTGTCGACGGGGACCCACGGCGGCGTAGTCGTCGACGGGGTCCTGCGCGCGCTCGATCTGCCGCTTCTCAACGATCTGCGTGCAGCCGACGCCGATGCGGCTGCAAGCCGGGACCGCGCGGCCTTCTTCTCCCGGATCGAGCAGGCGATCGGCGTCAGCGGTGAGCCGGGCGCGCTGGACAGCCGGATCGCCGAACTCAGGTCCGCGCTGATCCGGGCCGGCGCGCAGCCCGACGCCCAGGCGGTGCTCGGCGATGTGCTGGGCGCGGCGCGCAAGCTGGCAGCCGGGATCAACCGGATCGGCGAGACGATCCAGACCGCGCGCCGCGAGGCCGATTCCGCCATCGCGCGGCAGGTGGAACAGGTCAACGATGCGCTTGGCAGGCTCCAGACGCTCAACGCGCGGATCGTGGCGGCCAGTGCCGGCGGCGGAACCCCGGCCTCGCTGATCGACCAGCGCCAGGCGCTGATCGACACGATCGCGGGAATCGTGCCGCTCAAGCAGATCGCGCGGCCGGATAACGGTATCGGGCTTTTCACCACCTTCGGCGGAGCCTTGTTCGACGGCGGGCGCCCGATGAGGCTGGAATTCACCCCGGCCCGCATGATCGATCCGGCGATGACGCGGGAGAATGGCGCACTCTCCGGGCTGCGGCTGAACGGCATGACGATCAGCACCGACCATGCGCGCGGAATCACCGCCGGTGGCAGCCTCGCCGGCCAGTTCCGAATCCGCGATGAACTCGGGGTGACCGCACAGCGCCAGCTCGATTCTCTTGCCCGCGATCTCGTTGAGCGCTTCGCCGATCCGGGAACAGACCCAACCCTGACAGCGGGAGGGCCGGGCCTGTTTACCGATGCGGGCGGTCCCTTCGATCCGTCCGGCGGGCCGGGCCTTGCGCAGCGGCTCGCCGTCAACGATCTGGCCGATCCCGATCGCGGCGGCAACCTGACTACGCTGCGCGACGGATTCGGTGCCTCGGCGCCGTCCGAGGCGGGCAATGCCGCCATCCTCAACGCGATGGAACGGGCAATGGGCGCCCTGCGCCAGCCGTCGGACCCGACGTTGACCGAAGGCAATGTCGATCTCGTGGGACTCGGCGCGGTGTTGCTGTCCGATGTCACGACCAGCCGGCTTTCGGCCGAGGCCGACACCGACTTCACCACAAGCCGTGCTCATGCCCTGCGCGAGACCCGCCAGAGGCAGACCGTGGACAGCGATGCCGAGTTGCAGCGCCTTCTCGTCGTCGAGAAGGCCTTTGCCGCGAACGCCCGCGTCATCCAGGCCACGGACGAGATGATGCAATCGCTGCTGAGGATGTAGACCATGATCACGCCCCCGACCGCCGGCGACGGTGCGCTGAACCTGATATTCCAGCGTCAGAACCTCGCTCTCAAATCGACAATCGAACGGCTAGGTGCCGAACTGACCACCGGCACGAGCCGCGACACAGGCACCCGCCTGGCGGGGAATTTCACGCCCTTGGCCGGGCTGGCGCAGGATCTCGCGCAGCTTGACGCCTATGCCCAGACAAGCGGCCTCGCCCGCCAATACGCCCGCGTAAGTCAGATCGCCCTGTCCGAGATCCGGTCGGGCGCGCAGCATCTCGGCACGTCGCTCGCCGTCGTCGAGGGCGCCGGACATGCCTCGGCCGGCGACACGATCGCCGACGATGCCCGTGCACGCCTGCACGGCGCGCTATCGACGCTGAACGCCCGGGTCGGCAACCGCAGCCTGTTTGCCGGCGCCGCGATCGACCGGCCGGCTCTGATCGAGGCGGACGCGATCACCGCCGCGCTCGACTCCCGCCTTGCCGGCCTGAACGACGCAGACGCAATCGCCGATGCGATCGAGGTCTGGTTCGACGATCCGGCGGGATTCAGCGCCTCTGCCTATCTGGGCGCGGCCGCATCCGCCTCGCCCATCGCGATCGCCGAGGGCGAAAGCGCCGCCTTCACGGTCACCGCGCTCGACCCGGCGATTCGCGAAACGCTCAAGGGTCTCGCGCTGGCTGCGGCGATCGCCCATCCGTCGCTCACGGACGATTCCGTCGCCCGGTCCCTGTTGACCCAACGCGCTCATGAACGTCTGATCGGCGCCGACAGCCGGATGGTAGCCCTCCAAGGGAGGCTCGGCGCGACCGAGGCACGGATCGCCGAGGCAGAGGCCGAAAACAACAGCCGACGGGCCGCGTTCGAACGGCTGCGCAGCGAGATGACGGCGGTCGATCCCTATCGCACCGCGACCGCGCTCGAACAGACCCAGCAGCAACTCGACCGGCTTTTCGCCCTGACCGCCCGGATCAGCAACCTGTCACTTGGTAACTATCTGAAATGAAAAACATCATCCTTTCGCTGCTTCTGGGCTGCCTTGGCCTGACAGCTGCGGCCGCAGCGCCCGTCCGGCTCAAGGATCTGGTGGAGTTCGACGGCGTGCGAGGCAACGATCTGGTCGGCTATGGCCTGGTCGTCGGTCTCAACGGCTCCGGAGACGGCCTGCGCAACTCGCCGTTCACCGCAGAGATCATGACGACGCTGCTCGAACGGCTGGGAATCAACGTGGCGGGCGAGAATCTTCAGCCCAAGAATGTCGCCGCGGTCCTCGTGACCGCGGCACTGCCGCCGTTTTCCCGCGTCGGTGCGCGCATCGACGTGACCGTATCGGCCATCGGCGATGCCAAGAGCCTGCTCGGAGGCACGCTGGTGATGACGCCGCTCAACGGCGCGGACGGGCAGATCTATGCCGTCGCGCAGGGGACGATCATCGCCGGAGGAATCAGCGCCAAGGGCCAGGCTGCGAGCGTGACCCAGGGCGTGCCGACGGCCGGTTCCATCCCGTCGGGGGCGCGTGTGGAACGCGAGGTCGATTTCGACTTTGCCAGCCTGAAGACGTTGCGCATGGCGTTGCGCACCCCCGATTTCACCACCGCAAGCCGCATCGAGGCCGCGATCAACCGCAATTTCACACGGCCCGTCGCGCGGATGCAGGACGCCGGAACGGTCGCACTCGACATCGCCTCGGCTGGCGCCAGTTCGCCTGCCCATCTTCTGAGCCGGATCGAAGACATCCGCATCGCACCTGAGGAACGCGCGCGTGTCGTCGTCGATCAGCGGTCGGGCACGATCGTGATCGGCCGGGATGTACGGATATCGCGCGTCGCCGTGGCGCAGGGCAATCTGACGCTGCGCATCCGGGAGACCCCCGAAGTGGTGCAGCCCAATCCATTTGCCGAGGGCACCACGGTTGCGGTTCCGCGAACCGATGCGTCGATCGAGAAGGGAAGTGGCAAGGGCTTGGCCGAAATTGCCGGCGGCACCACGTTGTCCTCGGTCGTCGCCGGGCTGAACGCGCTCGGCGTGGCGCCCCATGACATGATCGACATCCTCAAGACGATCAATGCAGCCGGCGCGCTACATGCGGAGTTCATCGTCCGCTAGCCGTCCGCACCCCCGGCGTTCCACGCCAGCCAGCGCCATGGTCCTTGCGCCGGCTGGCCCGGGCGCCATCCCCCTGAATCCCGGCCCGCGCCCCGGTCGGTGGCATTGGCCAAGGCGCGCAGGGAAGGATCGGCGCGTGGCCGTACCGCCCCACGCCCCGCCGATACGGCGACGAGCCGACCACTCGCAGTGGTCGTCGTGCACGAATGGTCGTTCAGAAATAGCTGCGCACCAGGGCACCAGATATCAGTGTCCATCCGTTGGCGACGACGAAGAAGGCAAGCTTGAACGGCAGCGATACGATCGCCGGCGGCACCATCATCATGCCCATGGACATCAGGACCGCGGCCACCACCAGATCGATAACGAGAAACGGCAGGTAGATCAGAAAGCCGATCTCGAAGGCGCGCTGGATCTCGCTGAGCATGAAGGAGGGAACGAGAACCGAAAGCGGCGTCGCGGCGACAGGGGTCGTGCTGATCGATCCGGGGCGGAGGCTGGCCAGCGCCTCGAGGGTCGCAGGCTCGATCCGTTGCGCCATGAACGCGCGAAACGGCTCCATCCCTCGGTGAAACGCGGTCTCCAGCGGGATCGCGCCGCGGCTCATGGGCTCGATCGCCGTGGCCCAGGCCTGGGCGAACACCGGCTCCATCACGAAATAGGTTAGGAAAAGCGCCAGGCTGACGATCAGCATGTTGGGCGGCGACTGCTGCAGACCGATCGCCTGGCGCAGTATCGCCAGCACCGTCACGATGAAGGGAAAGCAGGTGATCATGATCGCGATCCCCGGCGCCAGGCTGAGAAGCGTGACCAGCGCGAACAGCTGGACCGCGCGCAGGCTGATCGTCTGGCCGTCGCCCAAGGCTATGGTCGCCTGCTGTGCCGAGGCTACCCCGGCGGAGAAAATCATCGCCAGAACAAGCGCGGACAGGCCGACGAGCAATGCGCCGCGAACCCGGCTGCGCGCCCGGAGCGGTTCTTCATGCATCATCGATCAGAGTCCGTCGGAAAGATCTACGACCTCGGTCAGTCGGACAGCCAGACCACCGCCGGCCTCATCGCTGGTCTGCTCCAGCTCACCGCGCGCGATCAGCCTTTCGCCGATGTAGAGCTCCACCGGATCGTCGACCCGGCTGTCAAGCGGCAGGACCGAATCCGTCCCCAGACGCAATAGTTCGCGAACCGATGGCCGCGCCTTTCCGACGCAGATCACGATCTCGACCGGGACCTGCGAGAACGGGTTGGCGACGGCTTTCGGGGTTTCGGAGTCGGTCTGCACGGCAGCGTCATCCATCGTTTCGCTCCTCGTCCTCGGAATGATAGAACTCGTTCAGTTGCGCACGCATGTCGGCGATCGCGGAATCCGGATCGACCCGGCATTCGGCCTGCGCGAAGGCAATACGCGCCTCATCGGGGCCGAGGGAAGGATCCTCGACCAGTTGCAGATCGATACCCTCCGGAAGGCGAAGCCCGCGCTCGACCGCCGGACGCCGCGCCGGATGAAGCGCGACAAGCAGTGGCCCGGCGGCGCCTTCCTCGATATGCGGGGCGATCGCCTCGGCGATCAGGCCGGGCAATCCGACGCGCGCGACTTCGGGCAGAAGACGCGCGACCATGGTTTCCAGAAGCGGCCGCAGGGTCTCGGCCATCTGTGCCCGCGCCTCGTTGTAGGTAAAAGACAGACCGAGGAAATGATCGGCCAGCGCGTCGTTCAGGCGCGCCGCATCGGCGTCGGCCTCCTGGCGGGCGGCGGCGAGCCCTGCGGCATAACCTTCGGCATAGGCGTCGGCCTGCAGCTTCTCGCGCGCACCCTCCTCGCGATCGCTAGCATCGATGCCGTCTGCGCCGCCGGTGCCGCCGGGCAGATCGAATTCCTCGAGGCGGAGGGCGAGGCTCACGACGACGTCTCCTTCTCGTCCTCGACCCAGCTTTGAAGGATGGCCAGGGTCTCGTCCTGCCGCGCCTCGATCAGGCGGCGCAACCGCGCGACCGGCTCATCGGCGCCGCCAGCGGGCTGCGCGGACCTCTCGGGCCGATCTGCCGTTCCGCCGGGATCCTCCGTTGCGGCAAGCGCGGCCGGCGCGTCGGGGCCGGCACCGGCGATCGCGCCCGTCGTGCCCGTCGCGGCGCCCTGTGTTCCAACGGCGGGCGGCGCGATCGCACCGGCTGCGCCGGCCTGCCCGGGCAGCGCAGCTGCGGCCCCTGCGGCGCGCCCGTCGACAAGCTGGGCGGCCCGGCCACCCGGCTCTCGCCGCGTCGGCAGAAGGATGGGGCGGATGACGAACAGGCCCAGAACCACGGCGACGACGGCCAGGACCAGGATTTGCAGAACCTGCATCGGATCGATGCCCAGCCCAGCGAGCGGCGAGGTGGAAGCGGCCGTTCCGGCCACGGCGCCGGTCTCGAAGGCCAG
>JASBUM010000604.1 GCA_030147905.1 Acidimangrovimonas sp. | reverse complement strand
TAGAGCCCGGCCGTCGCCAGCCCGGCCAGGAGCATCGCCGGGCCGGAATACCACAGGATCAGGTTGGCGCCGTTCATCTCCGGGCGCAGCAGCACGTATTCGCCGTAGCGCGCGACGATATATTGCACCACCTGGCTATCGGTATCGCCGGCAACCAGCCGCTCGCGCACAAGAAGGCGCAGGTCATGGGCGAGGGCTGCATTGGATTCGTCGATCGATTCATTGCGGCAGACAAGGCAGCGCAACCCGGCCGAGATCTTGCGCGCACGCGCCTCCAGCACGGGGTTCTTGAGCATCTCGCCCGGCTCCACCGCGCGCGCCGGCGCCACGGCCCCCAGAACCGGCGCGAAGGCGAGCCACAGCGCCAGAAGCACACGCATCGTCATTCCGCCGCCACCGGTGCCGGACCCGGAGCCGGCCGCGCCCGCCGCGCCCCCGCAGCGATACGGTAGCGGCGGTCCGAAAGGCTCAGCCCGCCGCCAAGCGCCATCACCAGCGAACCGAACCACAGCCAGTTGGCGAAGGGCTTGAGATAGCTGCGCACCGCATAGCCGCCGCCCTTCTGCGCGTCGCCCACCACCAGATAGATGTCCCTGATGAAGCCGCGCCGGATGGCGGCGTGGGTCGTGGTCTGGCCCGCGACCGGATAGAACCGCTTCTGCGGGTGCAGGACCGCGACCACGCGGCCATCGCGGCGGACCCTCATGTCGGCGATGGTGGCCTCGTAATTCGGCCCCGGCGCCTTGCGCACGTCATCGAGCGTGACCCGATAGGCGCCGAGGGTGTAGCTTTGGCCGACGCGAAGAACCCGGATATCCTCGGTCTGCCACGCCATCAGGCCGCAGATCCCGAAGATCACGATGCCCAGCCCGGCATGGGCCGCGGCCTTGCCCAGTTCGGCCCGCGGCAGCCGCGCAAGCCGGCCCAGCCGCGCGCGCAAACCGCCACGGCCGCAGCGCACGGTCAGATCGGCAAGCGCTCCCGCCACCAGCCATGTCCCCAGCGCGACCCCGACCGGACCCAGCGCGGAACGCCCCGTCTGCATCGCCCAGACCAGCGCGCCAAGCGCCAGCGCAAGCACCACGGCCGGCAGCAGCGGGCGCAGGTTGCGCCCCATTCGCGCGCGCTTCCACGGCATCAGCGTCCCCAGCGGCAGGACCAGCGCGAGCGCCACCATGAAGGGCGGAAAGGCCACGTCGAAGAAGGGCGGCCCGACCGACAGCTTGCGCTGGAAGGCAAGCTCGGCCACCAGTGGCCAGACCGTGCCCACGAAGACCACCAGCGACGCCACCGACAGCAGCACGTTGTTGAGCACCAGCGCGCTTTCGCGGCTGATCGTGGCGAAGACGCCCTTGGCCTCCAGCCCGCCGGCGCGCGCGGCGTAAAGCGTCAGCGCCCCGCCCATGAACAGCCCCAGGATCACCAGGATGAAGACCCCGCGGCGCGGATCGGTGGCGAAGGCATGAACCGAGGTCAGCACCCCCGAACGGACCAGGAAGGTTCCGATCAGCGAGAAGCCGAATGCGAGAATCGCCAGAAGGATCGTCCAGCTTTTCAGCGCCTCGCGCTTCTCCACCACGATCGCCGAATGCAGCAGTGCCGCGGCAAACAGCCACGGCATGAAGCTTGCGTTCTCGACCGGGTCCCAGAACCAGAATCCGCCCCAGCCGAGGACGTAATAGGACCACCACGAACCCATCGCGATACCGATGGTGAGGAAGACCCAGGCCGCCAGTGTCCAGGGCCGCACCCAGCGCGCCCAGGCGGCATCGACCCGGCCCTCGATCAACGCCGCGACCGCAAAGGAGAAGGCCATCGAAAGCCCGACATAGCCGAGATAGAGAAACGGCGGGTGAAAGGCGAGACCGGGATCTTGCAGCAGCGGATTCATCCCCTGGCCGTTGAGCGGCGGCACCGCGAGCCGGGTGAACGGGTTCGAGGTCAGCAGGATGAAGACATAGAAGGCCACACCGATCGAGGCCTGAACCGCCAGCACCCGCGCCCGCAGCCGCGGCGGCAGATTGCCCCCGAAGACCGCCGCCATCGCCCCGAACAGCGACAGGATCAGCACCCAAAGCAGCATCGACCCCTCGTGATTGCCCCAGGTGCCGGTGATCTTGTAGAGCATCGGCTTGAGCGTGTGCGAATTCTCCGCCACCAGCCGGACCGAGAAATCGCTGGTCACGAAGGCCCACATCAGCGCGCCGAAGGAAAAGGCGACGAGCAGGAACTGCGTCGTCGCCGCCGGCTGCGCGACAGCCATCCAGCCGCGCCAGCCCCGCTGCGCGCCGATCAGGGGGATGATCATCTGCACCACCGAAACCGCCAGCGCGAGGATCAACGAGAAATGGCCAAGTTCAACGATCATGGCGCGATCATAGGATGGATCGCTGCGCTGTCCAAATCTTTCGACGTGCCACGGCTTGCGCCGCGATGTCGCGGAGAGCGCCACGGCCGGCTGCGCCCGCGAGGCCCCTGCCCGATCAGGTACCAGGGGCGCCGGGGCGCGCCGCAAGCCATGCCTCCAACGCGGGATTGGGGGCCTCGACGGCGGCGATCTCGGCCGCCGACCCGGTGCGGCGCGAAGAGGCTCGGTTGACCGCTCGGGGTGCCGCATGGGCCGGCAGCGGCGTCTCGCGCCGCGCGGCCCGCTGCAGCAGGACGGCGGAGCCTGCGTCCGGCTGCGGCGCGGGGCCGGCGCGGGCCGCCTCGGCCGCCGGACCC
>JASBUM010000602.1 GCA_030147905.1 Acidimangrovimonas sp. | reverse complement strand
GCGCTGGCCGCTTCGGGGACGGTCTCGCTGGAGCTGGCGGCGGCGGGGCTGCCGATGGTGATCGGCTACGATGTCCACTGGATCACCCGTGCGATCATGCGCCGCCTGATGCGGATCGACACGGTGACGCTGGTCAATCTGGTCAGCGACACGCGCGCGGTGCCGGAGTTCCTTGGCCGGCGCTGCGACCCCGATCTGATGGCACCGGCGCTTTTGCGGCTGTTCGCCGGCGGGAGCGAGCGTCAAGCCCAGATCGCCGCGATGGATCTGTGCATGGACCGTCTGGGTCGGGGCGCGCCCGAGGCCGGGATGCGCGCGGCGCGCTCGGTTCTCGGTCTGCTCGGGTCGGCACCGGATGCGCGCGGCGCGACTTCTCCGGAGACGCCGGCCGGGCCCTGACGCCCGCCACCCCCTTCACGCCCGCCACGCCTTGACGCCGAGATGCGGCGCGGCGCTGACGAGGCCCCTCGCGCCCCCGGGTCGCGGGCCGCCGCAGGTGCGGTGTCGCGTTGGTCCGTCAGCCTTTGCGCCCGCGCTCAGCCGTGGCCGTCACGTTGCAGATCGGGGCGGCGGACGCTGCGAAAGGGAGAGCTGTTGCGGTCGAGGGCGGCGGCGTCTTCCCCGTCGTCCCTTTCCGTTGCGGACGGTGGCGGCACCAGAAGGACCGACAGCCCGGCCACCTCGATCCAGATCGGACGGCTGCAATGGAAACGAAAATAGCGCCAGCTTTCGGTCGCCGCGAAGTCGACCGCGCAGAACGCGCCGATCGTGGCAGCGGCCCGGGCGTGGAACCCATCGGTGTCGCCGCTGTCGGGGGCCTCGGCCGCGATCTGCTGTCCGGGCGAGAGCGTGAGTGCGCGCGCGGGCCGGTTCGGCGCCAGCCCCCCCTCGGCCAGCCGCAGTGGCACCGATTCCGGGTGACGGCGCAGGAAATCGACATCGAGGCGAAGGGTGTCGATCCATGTGATCGGGACCAGATCGCCCGAAAGCGTGCGGATCAGGTCGTGCAGGCGCAGCGCCTCGACCGGCAGCGGACCCATGGCGGTGTCGATCGGCGTACCGGCGCAGAAACCCTGCGCCTGCCATCCGGCGGGCGCACGGACGGTCGCACGCGGAGCGCCGCGGGCCTGGGCAGTGCCGTCGCGGCGATCTCGGCGGGCATGAAACAACGGGCGTTGCATAGGTCATCCTTGTATTCGGGGCCGGCGACAGGGCACTGGGGCGCCGTGGCGACATTCGGTGACATGCCCGGCGGCACGGTTGCCGTCGATGCCGGGCGCAGGCTTCGCGTCGCGCGATCTTGCGCGACGCCTCGCGTGGCCTTTCACGCACGAGCGTGCTCGCGCGGCTTGTCATGCGGTGGCCTTGCCCGCGCAATCGTTCATGCGGTGGCCTGTCGCGCGGCGGGTGGTTTCGGCCCGGCCGACCTGATCGTTACCTGCCGGCCTTGGGTGCCGGCAGGCCCCTTCTCGGCGCAAAAGATGTCGTCCTGAGGACGCGGGGCGCCCAGACTTTGACGATTTGATGAAGGGCGCGGCTGGCCGGTGCCGGGTGGTCCGGTTGCTTTGTCGCCTGCTGGCGGACAATCCGGGCGCCGTGGCCGCAGGACCCGGGTGGTGTTTCCGAATCCATGATCATTTGCAACCATGGCGTGCATTCTGCATTATGGCGACTTTGCCGCAATTCATCGTTCACGAAAGTGAAACACTGCGTCGCCGGGCCACCGGTCCCGCCGGAGGCGCGGGCCGGGGCGCGGCGCGGGCAGATGATTCCCGCCGCCTGCGTGCAGGCCGCCCAGGTCGACGCAGGCCTGCGCCGTGCAGGGTGCAGTCACGCAGGCGTGATGGAGATTGTGGCTGTTGCTGCGCTGCGGCGCTTGCCGCCCGGGCGGCCTGCGCCATCTTCTGCCTGTGTCGGCACCCCGGCCGGCAGGAAGCGGCAGGAAGGCAGCCCATGGCGCGCAGACCGCATTCCGGGACATCCGCGGGCAAGGACGGGCCCGCCCCCGGCCAGGATATCGACGAGATGAACGTGATCGTGCTGCAGGGCGGCGGCGCGCTTGGTGCCTACCAGGCCGGCGCCGCGGCGGCATTGTGCGAAAGCGGTTTCGCGCCGCAATGGGTGGCGGGGATCTCGATCGGGGCTATCAATGCCGCGATCCTGTGCGGCAACCCGCCCGGGCAGCGCCTTGAGCGGCTGGAAACCTTCTGGAGGCGGATTACCGCGGCCCTGCCGGCGCCCGAATGGGTGGCGGGGCTGATCGGACGGCAAAGCTTTTGCGAGCTGGCCTCGGCCGCGGTTCTGGCCGGCGGGGTTCCGGGGTTCTTCAGCCCGCGCCTGCCGCTGGCGGCGATGGTGCCCGGCGCGCTTTGGCAGATGACCAGCTATTACGACACCGCGCCGCTGCACGAGAGCCTTCAGGAACTGGTGGATTTCGACTATCTCAACGCCGAGGGGCCGCGGCTGTGCGTGGGCGCGGTCGAGGTGGGGACCGGAAATTTCGTCTATTTCGACAGCTCCCGGCAATGGGTGGGGCCGGAACATGTGATGGCCTCGGGCGCCTTG
>JASBUM010000598.1 GCA_030147905.1 Acidimangrovimonas sp. | reverse complement strand
CGCGGGGGTCATGAAATAAAGCACATGCGCATATTGCTGGGCGCCGATCTGCAGGCCGATCGTGGCCCGGGTGGCGGAATAATAGTCCACCGTCACGCCGTTGATGCGCAGCGCCCCGCGCCCGTAGGCGCCGCCGATTCCGAACCCGGCCTCGGTGATCAGCGGCATGTAGAGAATGCCGACCGCCTTGCGCCGCAGATCGTCGGTGCCGGGATAATTCTGATGAAGATAGCGGATCGTCGCGTCGACGCGCGCATCGATCAGCGCCGCGCCGCTACTTCCGATTCCATTGCCACATGCCGCCGTCAGTCCGACGCTGGATCCCGCGCCGATGAGAAAACCCCGCCGGGTGAAAGTGTTCATCGGATTACCTCTGCTCTGCCTTCCGGATTGTTCTTCGTTTCTTGCCGTCTTGCCTCGATCCTTGCGGATTTGCCCATGATGCGTCCGCAAGTTCCGCCGGCACAAAGGATAGTGGCTTTTGCCGGGGCTGTCACCAGCAATCGCGCGCGCGAAACCCGCCGGGGGCAGGCTGCAACGAGAAGAAGCCGCCCCGGCGCGGCCGGGCGCCAACCGCCGGCGCGAGGTCAGCCGGTCTCGGCCAGAAGCCGCGCCATCGCCGGGGCGAAATAGGTCAGGATCCCGTCGCAGCCGGCGCGGCGAAAGGCCAGCAGGCTTTCGGCCATCGCCTTTTCCGTGTCGATCCAGCCGCGATCGCCCGCGGCGCGGATCATCGCGTATTCGCCCGAGACCTGATAGGCGTAGGTCGGCACGCCGAAGGCGTCCTTCACCCGCCGGCAGATGTCGAGATAGGGCATCCCGGGCTTGACCATCACCATGTCGGCGCCCTCGGCCAGATCGCGCGCCACCAACCGCAGCGCCTCGTCGGAATTGCCCGGATTCATCTGGTAGGTCTTCTTGTCGCCCTTGAGCGCGCCGGTGGCCCCCACCGCATCGCGGAACGGCCCGTAGAAGGAGGAGGCGTATTTGGCCGAATAGGACAGGATCGCCACATCCTGATGCCCGGCCTCCTCCAGCGCGCGGCGCATCGCGCCGATGCGGCCGTCCATCATGTCCGAGGGCCCCAGGATGTCGGCGCCCGCCTCGGCCTGCGCCAGCGCCATGCGCACCAGCGCCTCGACCGTCTCGTCGTTGACGATCCGGCCCTCGCGGACGAAACCGTCATGGCCGTCGGCGTTGTAGGGATCGAGCGCGATATCGGTCATCACCGCCAGTTCCGGCACCGCATCCTTCAGCATGCGGATCGCGCGGTTGGTCAGGTTGTCGGGGTTCCATGCCTCGGCGCAGTCTTGGGTCCGCCCGGCGGGATCGGTGTAGGGAAAAAGACAGATCGCCGGGATCCCCAGATCATGGACCGCGCGCGCGGCCGGCACCAGCCGGTCGAGCGTCAGCCGGCAGACATCGGGCATCGAGGCGATCGGCTCGGCGGTGTCCTCTCCGGCACGGATGAACACCGGCCAGATCAGGTTGCGCACCGACAGCCGGTGTTCCTGCGTCAGGTCGCGCAGGGCGGCCGAGGCGCGCGTGCGGCGAAAGCGGGTGGCGGGGAAGGGGGCCTGAAGGCCGGACAGGGGGGCGGGCATGGCTTTGCCTCGGGCTGTTGCATGCCCGATGGGTGGCACGGATCGGTGTTCATCTCAAGGGTAGGAATTCCCTTCGGCCGGGGCTAGTCTCGCGCCGCCGCGCAAAGAGGGACGACACAGTGCAGGTGTATCGCACCATCGCCGATCTCATCGACCTGAGATCGTTTTCCAACCTGTGGTTCTGGATCACCATCGCGCTGGCCTGGTCGCAGGCCAGCCATTTCGTGCTGGGGGTGCCCTATGACATGGTGTTGCGCGCCCGCCGCCACGGCGGCGAGGCGGAACGCGACCTCGAACTGCTGGCCGCGGTCCAGATGCGCCGGCGGCTGTTCATCGCGCGGCGCTCGGGGGTGTCGCTGCTGGCGATCGTCAGCGCGGTGATGACGGCGCTGGCGATGCTGGGGTTCTACTACGGGATAGAATTCGCCCAGGCGCTGTTTCTGCTGCTGGCGCCGCTGGCGGCGGTCTCGGCCTGGGGCCTGCGCCGGGCTGCGCGGATCGCGCGCGACGCACAGCAGGGGCCGGCCTTGTGGCGCGAATTGTCCCGTCACCGGCTGGCGACCCAGGCGGTCGGCTTCGTGGCGATCTTCGTCACGGCGATGTGGGGGATGTATCACAACCTCCATCTGCCCCTGCTGCCCCATTGACAACGCCGCGCCCGTCGTTAGGTCACCGCCATGCCCGATTCCAAGCAGATCCTGATGGGGGGCGCGCCCGAGGGGTTCGACGCGCGCCTTCTGTTCGCCGAAGCCGGCCGCCGCGGCGCGCCCGTCATCCATGTCGCGCGCGACGACAAGCGGATGGAGGCGATGCGCCAGGCGCTGGCCTTCTTCGCGCCGGAGGCCGCGGTACTGACCTTTCCCGCCTGGGACTGCCTGCCTTATGACCGGATCTCGCCCAATGCGGAGATCTCGGCCCAGCGGATGGCGACGCTCGCCGCGCTGACCAGCACGGCAACGGGGCCGCTGGTGGTGCTGACCACGCTCAACGCCGCGACGCAGCGCGTGCCGGCCCGCGCGACGCTGTCCGAGGCGAGCTTTGCCGTGCGGGTGGGGGAGCGGGTCGACGAGGGCGCGCTCAGGACGTTTCTGGTGCGGATGGGCTTTTCGCAGACCTCAACCGTGTCCGAGCCCGGCGATTACGCCCTGCGCGGCGGGATCGTCGACATCTACCCGCCGGGTGCGGGCGGGCCGGTGCGGCTCGACTTCTTCGGCGACGTGTTGGACGGGGCGCGCCGCTTCGACCCCGCAAGCCAGCGCAGCACCGACAGCCTGCAATCGGTGGAACTGGCGCCGGTGTCCGAGGTCATCCTCGATGAGCCGTCGATCACCCGGTTCCGCCAGAACTACCGTATCGCCTTCGGTGCCAGCGGCGCGGCCGATCCGCTATATGAGGCGATAAGTGCCGGGCGCAAGGCGCAAGGGATGGAACATTGGCTGGGCTTCTTCCACGAGCGGCTGGAGACCCTGTTCGACTATCTGCCCGGCGCCTCGGTGATGCTCGACGACCAGCTGACCCCGGCGCGGCTGGCGCGCGGCGAGGCGATCGCCGACCAGTACGAGGCGCGGCGCGAGGCAATGACGGCCAAGGGCCGGATCGACAGCGTCTACAAGCCCGCGCCGCCCGACCTGCTCTATCTCGACGACGACGCCTGGCAGGCGGCGCTGGCCGAGCGCCGGGTCGTCCAGCTCAGCCCGCTGGGACAGGCGCCGGGCCCCGGCGTCATCGACGCGGGCGGACGGATCGGGCGCAATTTCGCCCCCGAACGCCAGCTTGAAAACGTAAGTCTTTTCGGTGCGTTGTCAGACCATATTCGCGCAAGACGCAAGGAAGGCGCGGTGGTTCTTGCCAGCTATTCGGAAGGCGCGCGCGAACGTCTGCGGGGATTGCTGGAGGATGAGGGCATCCATGATGCGCAACCGCTGGCGGATGCCCGCGCGATCGGCGAGGGGCGCGGCGGGCTCTATCAGGTGGTCTGGGCGCTCGATCACGGGTTCGAGGCGCCGGGCCTGACGGTGATCTCCGAGCAGGACGTGCTCGGCGACCGGCTGATCGGACGGGCGCGCAGGCGCAAGCGGGCGGAGAATTTCCTGACCGAGGCGCAATCGCTCAGCCCCGGCGATCTGGTGGTGCATGTCGATCACGGCATCGGCCGCTACATGGGGCTCGAGACGATCACCGCGCTGGGTGCGCCGCATGAATGCATCGCGCTCGAATATGCCGAGGGCGCGCGGCTGTACCTGCCGGTCGAGAACATCGAGCTGCTCAGCCGCTACGGCCACGAGGAAGGGTTGCTGGACCGGCTCGGCGGCGGCGCGTGGCAGGCCCGCAAGGCGCGGCTGAAGGAACGCATCCGCGAGATCGCCGACCGTCTGATCCGGGTCGCGGCCGAAAGGCACCTGCGCCACGCGCCCGTGCTGGAGGTGCAGCATTCGGCCTGGGAAGCGTTCGCCGCGCGCTTTCCCTATCAGGAGACCGACGACCAACTGGGCGCGATCGAGGATGTGCTGCGCGATCTCGGCGCGGGCAACCCGATGGACCGGCTGGTGGTGGGCGACGTGGGCTTCGGCAAGACCGAGGTGGCGATGCGCGCGGCCTTCGTGGCGGCGATGTCGGGCACGCAGGTGGCGGTGGTCGCGCCCACGACGCTGCTTGCGCGCCAGCACCACAAGGCCTTCGCCGAACGGTTCCGGGGCTTTCCGATCAAGGTCCGGGCGCTGTCGCGTTTCGTCTCCGCGCGCGAGGCGGCCGAAACCCGCGCCGGGCTGGCGGACGGCACGGTGGACATCGTCGTGGGCACCCATGCGGTTCTGGCCAAGTCGGTCCGCTTCGCCAATCTCGGCCTGATGGTGATCGACGAGGAACAGCATTTCGGCGTCGCCCACAAGGAACGGCTGAAGGAAGTGCGTTCGAACATCCACGTGCTGACGCTGACCGCGACACCGATCCCGCGGACCCTGCAACTGTCGCTCAGCGGTGTGCGCGACCTGTCGATCATCGGCACGCCGCCGATCGACCGGCTGGCGATCCGCACCTATGTATCGGAATTCGATACCGTCACGATCCGCGAGGCGCTGTTGCGCGAACATTACCGCGGCGGGCAGAGCTTCTTCGTCGTCCCGCGGGTCGCCGACCTGCCGGAGATCGAGCAGTTCCTGGCCGAGGAAGTGCCCGAGGTCTCGGTCGCCGTGGCCCACGGCCAGATGGCGGCTGGCACGCTCGACGAGCGGATGAACGCTTTCTATGACGGCAAGTTCGACGTGCTGCTGGCCACCACGATCGTCGAGAGCGGGCTGGACATCCCCACCGCCAACACCATGGTCGTGCACCGCGCCGACATGTTCGGCCTCGCGCAGCTCTACCAGATCCGCGGGCGCGTCGGCCGCTCGAAAACGCGCGCCTATTGCTATCTCACCACCCGCCCGCGCGCGCCGCTGACCGATCAGGCGCTCAAACGGCTGCGGCTGCTGGGGTCGCTGGACAATCTCGGCGCGGGCTTCACCCTCGCCAGCCAGGATCTCGACCTGCGCGGTGCCGGCAACATCCTGGGCGAGGAACAGTCGGGCCATATCAACGAGGTCGGCTACGAGCTGTATCAATCCATGCTCGAGGAGACGATCGCCAAGATCAAGTCGGGCGAGATCGACGGCCTTGCACCCGCCGACGACCAATGGGCGCCGCAGATCAATCTCGGCGTGCCGGT
>JASBUM010000597.1 GCA_030147905.1 Acidimangrovimonas sp. | reverse complement strand
CAAGGCGGTAAGCGCGATGACCAGCGCGCAGAACGCCCATGGCGGACAGGAGGCGACGTTGCTCGGCCTCTATACCACCTTCATGCACTGGGGCGCGATCATCGTGGCCCCCGGCTATACCGACGGCGCGATCTTCGGGGCCGGCGGAAACCCCTATGGATACAGCCACTCGCAGGGCACCGAATTCGACGAGAAGGTCGCGGCCGCGATCGCCCATCAGGCGCGGCGGCTGGTGTCCGTCGCGGCCAAGCTCGGGGATTGATCTGCCCGGCGAAGGGTGAACCACGCGGGGTTCGCCGGCGGCTCCGGCCCGCGCGGGGGCGGGCGGGGGCTGAAGGCGCCGGGGCGTGAGCGCCGGCAGTTGCGTCAGCGTGACACGGATCAGGAAGCCATCCGGTGGACGGCTCTTTCCGAGGAGGGAGATCCGCCGCAAGGCCGGCCTGTGGGTCAAGCCCCCCGGCCCGGTGGTGCGATGCGATGACCTTGCGTTGGCGGTGCCCGGCCGGCGGTCGAAGGGACGCTCGGGTTCACCGGCGATCATCGTGGTGAACATGGGGCCAAGCCGATCTGCAGGGTTCCGCCGATCCCCCCATCTGCCAAACGATCGCCTGCGAACCCGGGCCGGGCCGGGCCGGTTGTCGGGCCGCGTCCGGCGCGACGCGTCCCCGCGGCCCGGGATCGGCCCGGTCGCAGACGAGAACCGGCGGCTCTAGGGCATGGGCAAGGACTGGCGTCGGCCGGATCGCCATGGCTTCGCTTTTGCGGCGCGCGGTCCCTGTCGGACCGATGGCGTTCGGCATGCGCGGGCGGGCTTTCTGCTCTGCATCTACGCAGGGTTCAGAAAGGCAGCCGGTTGCCAGGGTTGATGTGCACGCCAATATTCGTGGGCCTCGGGCGCGCCGTCAGGCGTCCGTTCCTTTATCGATCGCCAGGCTGCGCGCGCGGTCGATGACCGCGGATCGAACCGCGTCATGGATTTCTTCGGGGAAGTCTTTCGGCAGCGCGGCCGCGACCGTGTCCAGCGCGGCCCCTGCGCGGGCCGCGACATCGTCCAGCAAGCCGAGGGCGCGCGCCTTCGACAGGCCGCCACGCGTCGCCGTCTGCAGGAAGTGCCGCCCATGGATCTGGTCCGTGCGGTAGTGTCGCCGGTCACCCACAGACATCGCAAGCTTCATCTGCTTGCGTTCGATCTGGCGGGCGATCAGGCTCGGCTGTGCCGACAGGATGTCATAGAGCGGCGTCATGTGGTAGGAACCGCCCGGCCCGATGAACAGGCTGAAGTTCTTGGCGTGGCCGTCCGTGGCCCCCATGAGCCAGAAGACGATCTGCGCCTTGAAGAACAGGTCCTGATCCGCCGTCGGCGTGTCGCTGCCCGTCAGAAGGCCAAGAATGTCCACGATGCCGGGGCCGCCGTCACTTTGATATTTGAGGGTCGGTGGCACCGATAGCGCCTGACAGCAATCTTCCTGCGGCAGTCGCAGCAGGCGGCCGTCTTTCGCCCAGCGGCGATCGAAACGTTCGATGACAAGCGCCTTCGTCTCGCCGAATGTCTCGATACGCGCCTGATTGACCGGCAGTCCGAAGGCCTCGGTCAGCTTCAGGCAATAGAACTCGTTCTCGACGCTGTTGGAAAGGTCGATGCCGTTCGGCAGCCGGCCGATCTGCGTCTTGAGCAGATGTGTCGTCGGCGTCGTGCCGTGCGGCTTCAGCCACTGGCCGTTGTAGCGCAGCAGCGCCGTCTTCTCCTGAGCGCCGGCGACGGAAATGCGAAAGTCGTCGTCGCGTGAAAGCCCGAGCGGGGCCTGCCCCAATCCTTTCAGGATCGTCTCGATGGCGGCGGCGTCGACCGCCTCGCCCTCGATCCGGCCGGTGCTGTCGATCGCCTCGGCATCACCGGCGATGAATTGCAGCGCGCCGACGCAATCCCGTCCGATCGCGGCAAGCAGGCTGTAGGCGTCGATGCCGC
>JASBUM010000590.1 GCA_030147905.1 Acidimangrovimonas sp. | reverse complement strand
GGACGAACCGACGACCGCGCTCGACGTCACCATCCAGGCCCAGATCCTTGCGCTGATGAAGCGGCTGCGCAACGAGACCGGGACCGCCATCCTGATCATCACCCATGACATGGGCGTCGTCGCCGACATCGCGGACCGGGTGTGCGTGATGTACGGCGGTCGCATCGTCGAGCACGGCCCGGCCGAGGCCGTGCTGGCCCGCCCCGCCCATACCAAAAACCGCGCGCTTCTGGCCAGCCTCCCGCGCCGCGACGGCCAGCGCAAGACGGAGCTGCCCGCGATCGAGGGGCATGTGCCCGATCTGGCCGACTGGCCCGCCGGCTGCCGCTTTCGCGATCGCTGCGCGCTGGCCGACGCCGCCTGCGCGACCGCACCCGATCCGGCCCCGGTGCCGCGGGAGGGGGCCGCCTCGTCCGGCCACTGGCTGCGCTGCTGGCACCCCGCCCGAACGGAGGCCGGATGACCGACAGCCCGCCCCTTCTCGAGATCGAGGATCTCCGGGTGCATTTCCCGATCCGGGGCCGCGCCCTCGGCCGTCCGCGCGGGCTGGTGCGCGCGGTCGACGGCGTCTCTCTCCGGCTCGCGCAGGGCGAGACCCTCGCGCTGGTCGGCGAATCGGGCTGCGGCAAGTCGACCACCGGCAATGCGGTGCTGGGCCTGGGACCGGTGAGCGGCGGGCGCATCCTGTTCGACGGCGAGGATCTGGGCGCGATCCCGCCCGCCCGCGCGGCGCTGCTGCGCCGGGCGATGCAGGTGGTCTTTCAGGATCCGGCCGCCGCGCTCAACCCCAAGATGACGATCGGCGCGGCGATCTGCGAGCCGCTGGTGATCGCCGGCTGGCCCACACCGCGGCGCGCGGCCCGGCTGGCCGAGCTTCTCTCGCTCGTCGGGCTTGGCCCGGCGATGGCCGGCCGCCACTCCGGCCAGCTTTCCGGCGGGCAGCGCCAGCGGGTCGTCATCGCCCGCGCATTGGCGCTCGCGCCCCGGCTGGTGATCTGCGACGAACCGGTCTCGGCGCTCGATGTCTCGATCCGGGCGCAGATCCTGAACCTGCTGATGCGTCTCCAGCGCGAACTTGGCCTGACCTATCTGTTCGTGGCCCATGACCTTTCGGTCGTGCGTCACGTGGCCGACCGGGTCGCCGTCATGTATCTCGGCACGATCGTCGAGGAAGGCCCGACCGAGGCACTTTTCGCAGCCCCCCGCCACCCCTATACGCAGGCGCTTCTGGCCGCGATCCCCCTGCCCGACCCGCGGCGTCAGCGGATGCGGCCGCCGCCCGAACTTGCCGGTGACCTGCCCAGCCCCGCCGATCCGCCGCCCGGCTGCCCCTTCGTCAGCCGCTGCCCCGAGGCCGCGGCGCGCTGCCGCTCGGTCAGGCCCCGGCTGGCAGACGGCGGAACCGGCACGCGCGCGGCCTGCCTGATGCGGATCCCGGCAGCCGATCCGGGCAACGGAAACCTGCCAGTCTAGCTGACCCCGCCGCGCGATCCGGGTCCGTCACCGCCGGCGCCGGATGTGCCCGCCACCGCGGCTGCGTGGCCCGGCGCGGGCCTGCGCAGCCGTCCCGGCTAGCGCCAGCTGCGTCCGCCCGACCACACCGCGCCGGGCCCACCCCAGAGGTAGCCGTCGCAATAGGCCCCGCCGGGCGCCTCGGCCAGCCGGTCGGCCGAGAAGCGCCCCGCATCCGTCCGCCAGGCCAGAAGATCGGCGAAGCCCGTGAAGACGGCCGCGAACCCGCGCGACTGGGGCGACAGACGCAGTGCGCGCACCCCCGCCCCGGCGAGCGCGGGAAGCTGGTGGGCCGCGTTGGCGCAGCGCGCCGAGAGGGTCTGAACACCGTTGACAGCCAGAAAGGCCTGAC
>JASBUM010000580.1 GCA_030147905.1 Acidimangrovimonas sp. | reverse complement strand
CAAGGGGACGCCGGCGCGGTCGGCAAGCGCCAGCGCCGCCGGATCGAACCGCCCGGCCAGTGCGCGCGGCCCCATCAACGCGGTGGGAAAGCGCACGCCTTCCTCGTCGGCGAAGGCCAGAATCTCGACCGCGAAGGGCAGATCGGCGCCGCGCGCCGCCAGATGTTCGAGCGCGAGCAGCCCCAGCACCACGCCCATGATTCCGTCATAGGCGCCACCCTGGGGCACCGAATCCTGATGCGAGCCGATCAGGAAGGTCGGGGCATCGGGGCGGGCACCTTCGCGCCGGCCGATCAGCGTCCCGGCGGCATCGAGCCTGATCTTGAGCCCGGCCGTCTCCATCGCGGCACGCAAGAGGGCGAGCGCGGCACGATGTTCGGGCGTGAACGGCAGGCGGGTGACGCCGGGGCCGGGCGCGGAGGCGGCGGCGAGCGCATCGAGCAGGGTGGCCGCGCGGGCGCCCCAATGATCGGCGCGATCGGCGGGGGGGCGGGCACTCATCGTCGTTCAATCCTTCAGTACGCGTTCGGGCTCGGCATGGCAGGGCACTTGTGGATACCAGCTGGCATAGGGCTCTTCTTGCGTCTTGGCGAAAAGCCGCCCCAGCGCCGCCACCGGCGCGGCGTCCCAATCGACCCGCAGGGTCAGGGGCGCTGTCTCGTCCGAGACGACGAGAAGCGCCGCCGATTGCAGCCCGCGGCTGTCGCCGCCCGCCGCCTCGCCCGCCGCCAGAGCCGCGATCAGCCGCTCGGCGAAGGCCCCCTTGGCGGCAAGGAAGGCATCGCGCGCGGCTTCCAGCACCTCGGGGCCGCTGAGCAGATTGCCGGCCAGGACCAGGCCGTCCCCGCCGAGGCTGCCGCGCCAATCGGTATTTTCCGTCCCGGTGAAGGCGGCGGTGCCGCCCGCGGGGTCGAGCGCCGACAATTGCCGCCAGTCGCGGCCGCCGTCGGGGCGTGTGACGGCCGCCACCGCGGCTTCGGCGGTTTCGCGCGCCGCCATCCGCTGCAGCACCTCCTCGCCCCAGAAGGTCGAGGGCGCGGCACCCTGCGATGCCGACATGCCCCGACGCGAATCGCCGCGCAGCACCCAGCCGCCCACGCACAGGCTTCCCGTCGCCGCTGCCCCGCCCAGGGCGCCGGTGCTGAAATCGCGGGCAAGAAGGGAAAAGGTCATTGCGGCTCTCCGTTTGTTTTACCGCTATTTATCATGAAAATTTTGACCCGCACAATTTATCATGATAAATCCGGGGCAGAAAAACACCAACGGGGAGTTCTGCATGTCTTCGATCTCGTTCTCGCGCCGGCAGTTCGGGCTGCTGTCGGCCGCGCTTCTGTCCTCGACCGCGCTCGCCAGCATGCCGGCCCTGTCCGAGACCCCGGCGGGGATTTTGGTCGTGGGGCAGGTCGCCGAGCCCAAATCGCTCGATCCCGCGGCGGATACGGCGGTTAACGATTTCCGCATCCTGGTGAACCTCTACGAGGGGCTGACGCGCTACAAGCACGGCACGCTGGAGGTTGAGCCGGGCCTGGCCGAAAGCTGGACCATCAGCCCCGACGGCAAGGAATATACGTTCAAGCTGCGCCAGGGGATCAAGTTCCACGACGGCACCGCTTTCGATGCCGAGGCGGTCAAGTTCAACTTCGACCGCATGCTCGACGACAAGCACCCCTATCACCATACCGGGCCGTTCCCGCTGGCCTTCTTCTTCTCGGCGGTGAAGAAGACCGAGGCGGTCGATGCCCGGACGGTGAAATTCAGCCTCGACGCGCCCTATGCGCCGTTCCTGTCCAATCTCGCCTATCCGACCGGGCTGATCGTCTCGCCCACGGCGGTGAAGAAATACGACAAGGATTTCGGCCGGCATCCGGTCGGCACCGGGCCGTTCAAATTCGTCGACTGGAAATCGAACGAGCGGGTGACGGTCGAACGCAACCCGAATTACTGGGACAAGCAATCGGGGACCAAGGCGGTGATCTTCCGCCCGATCACCGATGCCAATACCCGTGTGGCCGAGATGCTGTCGGGCGGGATCGATCTGATGGTCGAGGTGCCGCCGACGTCGCTGGCCGAATTCAAGAAGCCCAAGTTCACCATCGAGGAACAGGCCGGCCCGCATCTTTGGTTCCTGATCCTGGATTGCCAGAAGGGGCCGTTCAAGGACAAGCGGGTGCGCCAGGCCGCCAATTACGCGATCAACAAGGAAGCGATCTGCAACGATGTGCTCGAAGGCACAGCCGTGGTCGCCGCGGGGCCCACGCCGCCGGCCTTCGCCTGGGCCTACAACAACGATGTCAAACCCTATCCCTACGATCCGAAGAAGGCGCGCGCGCTGATCAAGGAGGCCGGCGCCGAAGGGGCGGAACTGACCTTCTACGTCACGCAAGGGGGGTCCGGCATGCTTGATCCGGTGGCGATGGGCACGGCGATTCAGGCCGATCTCGCCGCCGTCGGCTTCAAGGTCAAGATCGAGACCTTCGAGTGGAATACCTTCCTCGGCAAGGTCAATCCCGGCCTCGACGCCAAGGGTCAGCATGTCGACATGGCCGAAATGGCCTGGATGACAAACGATCCCGACACGCTGCCCTATCTCGCCCTGCGCACCGATGCCTGGCCCGACAAGGGCGGGTTCAACTCGGGCTATTATTCCAACCCCGAGGTCGACAAGCTGCTGCAGGAGGCGCGGACCGCCACCGATCAGGCCAAGCGCGCCGCGCTTTACAAGAAGATGCAGGTGATCGTGCATGACGACGCGCCCTGGGTCTTCGTCGCCAACTGGAAGCAGAACGCGGTGACCAACGACAAGGTCAAGGATTTCCAGCTCGAACCCTCGTTCCTGCTGGAGCTGAAGAACGTCATCAAGACCTGATCCTCCCTGACCGGGGGTGTCGGGCGACCGGTCCGCGCCCCCGGTATCTTTCTCAAGACGGGGCCAGCCTTCATGGGCCGATATATCATGCACCGGCTGATCTCGGCCGTGCCGGTGCTTCTGGGGATCACCGTGATCGTGTTCCTCATCATGGCGATGATCCCGGGAGACCCGGCGACGGCGATCCTCGGATCCTACGCCACGCCCGAGAATGTGGCGCGCATCAACCGCGAGCTGGGGCTCGATCATCCGCTGGTGCAGCGTTATTTCATCTGGCTGGGCCATATGCTGACGGGCGATTTCGGCCGGTCCTATTCGCTCAACCGCCCGGTGCTGGCCGAGGTGCTGGACCGGTTCAGCGCAACCCTGGTGCTTGCCGGCGTTTCCTTCGTGGCCTGTTCGATCCTCGGTATCGTCGCCGGCGTGATCTCGGCGGCGCGGCAATATGGTCTGGCCGACAAGCTGCTGACCTTAGCGGTGCTGATCGGGATCTCTATCCCGTCCTTCTTCCTCGGCATGATGATGATCCTGTTCTTCGCGGTGCGTCTGCAATGGCTGCCGGCCTCGGGGATGTATGCGATCTATGGCGGCGGTGGCCTGCTTGACCTGCTGCGCCATTTGCTGATGCCGGCGGTGGCGCTTTCGGTGGTCGCGACCGGGGTGGTCGCGCGGCTGACGCGCGGGGCGATGCTGGAGGTGTTGCGCCAGGATTACATCCGCACCGCGCGCGCCAAGGGGGTGCATGAACGGCGGGTCATCTGGGGCCATGCCCTGCGCGCGGCGATGGTTTCGGTGATCCCGGTTCTCGGCCTTCAGGCCGGCTATGTGCTGTCGGGCGCGGTCTATATCGAGACCGTGTTCCAATGGCCGGGGATCGGGCGGATGCTGGTCGATGCGATCCTGAAGCGCGACATCCTGCTGGTTCAGGGCGGGGTGGTCTTCGTCGCCGCCTGCTATGTCGTCTTCAACATCCTGGTCGATCTCGCCCAGAGCCTCCTCGACCCGAGGATCAAGACATGAGGCTGTTTCTGTCGCTTTTGCTGCGCAACCGTCTTGCCGCCGCC
>JASBUM010000577.1 GCA_030147905.1 Acidimangrovimonas sp. | reverse complement strand
GGGTCGAGCTTGCGCAACCTCACCGAATAGCCCCGCGCCTGCAACAGTGCCCCCAGCGCCGCCGAGGCGAGCCCCTTGCCAAGGCTCGAAACCACCCCGCCGGTGATGAAGATATAGCGTGCCATTCGCGTGGAGCTCCCGTGATTGAAAATTCTCGTCACTGTCCGATTCGCCGCGCGGGACGATCAGCATCACGGGAGTAAATTCATACCCGATTTCCGCGGAAGCCGCAACCGGACCGCAACATGCTGTTACGTCGCGCGCTGGTCGGTCTAGCGTTGGTGGCTGCGTCCTAGTTCCCGGCCCGAGGCGGCGCCGTGGGCGCGTCATTGGTCGAGGGCGGAAGAAGGTCCTTGGCCGCCGGGATCTTGCTCGCCGGCGCCGCGGGTTTCGTCGCGGGCGCGGTCGTTGCCGGGGCAGTGGTCTTGCCCGGCTCCGGCGTCTTCGACGCGGGGGCGCTGGCGGTGGGGGCCTGCGCGCCGAGCTGGTCCATGACCGACCCGCCGGTGGAATTGCGCGCGGCGATCACCGTCAGCGCAATCGAGGTGCCGAAGAACAGGACCGCGAAGACCCAGGTCAGCTTGGCCAGCGCCGTGGCCGCCTGCCGGCCGGTCATCACGCCGCCGCCGCCGCCGCCGCTGCCCATCCCCAGGCCGCCGCCTTCCGAACGCTGCAACAGCACGACCCCCACCAGACAAAGGGCGAGGATCAGATGGATGACCAGAACGACGTTTTCCATGGGGCCGGTATTCCGCTGCCTTGTGACGGGGCTATTTAGGCCCATGGGGCCAGCGCCGCAACCCCCCAAGCGCGCCACCGCCGACGCAGGGCGCCCCGGCGCCGGACCGCGAGGCGCGGCGGCGGGCGCGCCGTCGCAGGCGGCGATGCGCCGGCGTCCCGGGCGTGTGGCTCCGCATGCCGGCCGATGTGATCGAAATAGTGGTTTCGGACCGCGCGGTGCCCCGTTATACCGCAGGCGGTTTTCAACGAACGCGAGGGGCAGATGGCCAACGTCGTCGTGGTGGGCGCCCAATGGGGCGATGAAGGCAAGGGCAAGATCGTCGACTGGCTTTCCGAGCGGGCCGACGTGATCGCGCGCTTCCAGGGCGGGCACAATGCCGGCCATACGCTGGTAATCGACGGGGTGACCTACAAGCTGTCGCTGCTGCCCTCGGGGATCGTGCGGACGGGCAAGCTTTCGGTCATCGGCAATGGTGTCGTGCTCGACCCTTGGGCATTGCTGGCCGAAATCGACAAGCTGGCCGCCCAGGGCGTCGCGGTCAGCCCCGAAAATCTTCTGATCGCGGAGAACACGCCGCTGATCCTGCCGCTCCACGGCGAACTCGACCGTGCCCGCGAGGGCCAGAATTCGGTGGCCAAGATCGGGACCACCGGTCGCGGCATCGGGCCTGCCTATGAGGACAAGGTGGGCCGGCGCGCGATCCGGGTGGCGGATCTGGGCGATGCGGCAACGCTGGATCTGCGCATCGACCGGCTTCTGACCCATCACAACGCCCTGCGCGCGGGGCTGGGACTGGATCCGGTGGATGTGGATGCGTTGCGCCAGGCGCTGGCCGAGGTGGCTCCGCGCATCCTGCCCTATGCCGCGCCGGTCTGGAAGGTTCTGACGGAGGTGCGCCGCGCCGGGCGCCGGATCCTCTTCGAGGGGGCGCAGGGCTCGCTTCTCGATGTCGATTTCGGCACCTATCCCTTCGTCACCTCGTCCAATACCACCGCCGGCATGGCGGCGTCCGGCACCGGGCTGGGGCCGACGGCGATCGATTTCGTGCTTGGCATCGTCAAGGCCTATACCACCCGGGTGGGCGAGGGGCCCTTCCCGACGGAACTGCAGGACGCCACCGGCCAGAGGCTGGGCGAGCGGGGGCATGAATTCGGCACCGTCACCGGGCGCAAGCGGCGCTGCGGCTGGTTCGACGCGGTGCTGGTGCGCCAGACCTGCGCCACTTCGGGGGTGTCGGGCATCGCGCTGACCAAGCTCGACGTGCTCGACGGTTTCGACGAACTCAAGATCTGCACCGGCTACGAACTGGACGGCAAGCCGCTCGATCATCTGCCCACCGCCGCCGATCAGCAGGCGCGTGTGGTGCCGGTCTACGAGACGATGGAGGGCTGGCGCGAAAGCACCGCCGGCGCGCGCCGCTGGGCCGATCTTCCGGCCGCCGCGATCAAGTACGTCCGCCGCATCGAGGAGCTGATCCAGTGTCCCGTCGCGATGCTGTCGACATCGCCCGAACGCGAGGATACGATCCTGGTCACGGATCCTTTCGCGGACTGAAGGCATGGCCCTGAGCTACAAGGCCCGGCGGCGCTGGGCGCTCATCATCCTGCTGGTCGGCTTGCCGGTCTATATCGTGCTGGCGATCACGGTGGTGGACTGGCTGGGCCGGCCGTCCTTCTGGGCGGAACTGGGCGTCTACGTGGCGCTTGGTTTTCTGTGGATGGCGCCGTTCCGTTTCATCTTCCTCGGCATCGGCCGGGCCGAGGAGGAGAATCCGTCCCGCGAGCAGGCCGGGCGGGAATGACAGCGGCCGAGATCGCCCGGACAAGCCTGCGCCGTCCGGTGCCGCGCCTTTTCTTGCCGCACTTTCTCTGGCCGCACTTTCTCTTGCCGCCCGCGCCGCCGTCGCCGATATCCTACCGGGCGATCTTGCGCGCTTCGGGCAGATAGCGCGAGGTTTCCGCAATAGCGAACTGGCCGCGCTTGATCTTCTGGAACTTGCCCTGCCGCAGCAGCATCCCGAAAGAGCGCAGCCCAGCCTCGCGGCTGAAGCCTTCGCCCCCCGCCGCGCTGGTGGCCGAACGGATGATCTGCGGACGCGAGAAATGCGGCCGTCCCTCGACGCAGGCGGCATAGGCGGCGGCCGCCTCAAGCAGTTCGGGCAGCTCGCGCGCGCCGATCCGTTCGGCGAATTCGGCGAAGCTCGCGCTTTGCGCTATGGCGTCCGCCTCGGTCTCGCGCGGATCCTCGCTATCGTCGCGATGCAGGGCGAGATTGCCCGGGTTG
>JASBUM010000544.1 GCA_030147905.1 Acidimangrovimonas sp. | reverse complement strand
AAGCGCGGCCGTGGCGCCAAGCGTGACGATGGCCGACGCGCCGAGGATTTTCGTCAAGATGCTCATTGGATGGGATCTCCCGGTTCTGGCGGAGCCTGCCGCAGGGCGTCTGCATCCGCTTTGTGTTGTTCCGATCTCTGGCGGATCATTGCCGAATAAGGCCGGACCGACGCCTGACGGTCAATAGCGATCTTGTCGCGCCGGGGTCAATAATTGACCGTGCGATAAAATCATCCGCCGGCCCCGTCCGGTCGCCTGGCAAGCGCCTTGCCGAGCACGAGCGCATCGATCCGTTCACCCGCGGCGGTCTTGTAATAGCCCCGTCTGCGGCCGCAGGGGACAAAGCCCGCCCGGTCATAAAGGGCAAGGGCAGGTGCGTTGTCTGCCGCGACCTCGAGAAAGGCCCGGGCGGCGCCACGCCCGCGTGCAGCTGCCTCGAAGGCGGCAAGGAGGGCGGCGCCATGTCCCGATCGGCGCCGGTCTGCCGCCACCGCCAGCGTCAGCAGCTCGGCCTCGTCCGCGACCGCACGGCCCAACGCAAAGCCCGCGCTGTCAGGAGCATGGACGAGAAAACAGGCCGGATCGGCAAGAAGCGCGGCGATCTCATCGGTGCTCCAGCCCCGGTCGCGCGCGAATGCCGCCCCATGCAGTCGCGCCAGCGCGCCCGGGGCGGGCCAGTGCGGTTCCGCGCCACCGGCCGCTGCCGCCGTTTGCCTCGGCGCGGTCGCCTCGGGGGCAGGCAGCGCCGCCCCGGCCTGCTCCGCGGCCGGCACGGGCGGTTCATGGCGGCGCAGGTTGTCCTGTTCGGCGGCGGTGCCGGTGGCGTCTTCCGATTTGCGCGGAGCGTGGACGGTCATGACAGCATGCGTGGCGGCGCGTCCGAGGGCGGCGCGGCATCGGCCGGCCGCAGATAGAGCGGCGCGGGGCGCGGCAGATCCTGCCCAAGCCGGCGCGCTGCCGCCCGCGCGATCGCCTCTGCGAGCGGCATGTGGATCGGCAGGACCGCGCCTCCGGTGGCGGCGGCGAGCCGCGCTGCCCCTTCGTCCGCTGCCGCTTCGGCCACGACGTAGAGCCCTGCACATCCCGCAAAGGCGGGCGGACGGACTCCTGCCCAATCGGCGGATCCGGGCGCGACTTCGGTGGCCAGCGGCCCGGCCGCCGCTAAGGTTTCGGGGGGGCGGAACACGATGCCCTCGATGTCACCGGGTGCGACCTCCGTCGGCGCACCGACCAGACGTCCGTGCCGGACCCTTGCCAGCGCGAGGCGCCCCGCGCGGCCGGCGATCACTGCCAGGACCTCTGTGGTGGACCCGGTGGCCGCGGCGCGGCCCATGGGGGTAGCGGCTTCGGCCAGCGCCTCGAATCCGTTGATCCCGATGGCCGGCCGAGCCAGCCCCAGGGCCAGCCCGCGCGCCGCGGAGACGGCGATGCGCACACCCGTGAAATTGCCCGGCCCGACGCCGACCGCCAGCGCCGCGAGGTCGCGCCAGCCGACGCCAGCCTCGGCCAGCAGTTCCTCGAGCAGCGGCATCAGGCGTTCGGCCTGCCCCTTGGCCATCGTCTCGGCCCGGGCGGCGAGCACGCGCTCGCCCGACAGCAAGGCGGCCGCGCAATGGGCAGCCGAGGTGTCGAAGCCGAGGATCATCAGCGATCCGTCCCGCGCAACGCGGCCCTTGCGCTGCCCGCAACGAATGTCGCGCCGGGACCGGGATGGAGCCAGGGCAGCGCAGATTCGGCATGACTTTGCCGTGTCGGCGGCAGCGCATCCGCGCGCTCGAGCAGCCCGGGTGGCGCACAGACCTGCCAGGGCTTGCAATCGAACGGCGCCGCCATCGGCGAGCCGCAGCGCGGACGGAACCAGCGCGGCACGCCCGGAGCAGCACAAAGCGGCGGTCCGCTGGCGGGGGCGAGCATCACCGCATCTTCAGAAAAGCCTGCGAGGGCCGCGACCGGGGCGCCGGTCCGGCGCCGGCAGTCGTTGCCGTGGCAACAGGCGACGACCTCGGACGCAGCCGTGGCGCGGATCGTCACATCGCCGCGATAGCACCGGCCGGCAAATGCCGACGGGTGTTCGGAGGGCTCAGGCGGCAACCGCGCGCACCTCGACCACTTCGGGGATATAGTGGCGCAGCAGGTTCTCGATGCCCATCTTCAGCGTCAGGGTCGAGGACGGGCAGCCGGCGCAGGCGCCCTTCATGTAAAGATAGACGATCCCGCGGTCATAGCCGTGAAAGGTGATGTCGCCGCCGTCATTGGCCACCGCC
>JASBUM010000534.1 GCA_030147905.1 Acidimangrovimonas sp. | reverse complement strand
CCGGCGCGAAATCGCGCTTGAGGATTTCTTCATCGAATACGGCCGGCAGGATCGGGCGCCGGGGGAATTCGTCACTGCCGTCACGATGCCGCGCCGCGCTCCCGCCCTGCGGTGCTACAAGCTGTCCCGACGCTTCGATCAGGACATCTCGGCGGTCTGCGGCTGCTTCAATGTCACACTTTCAGAGGGCCGCGTCAGCGAGGCCAGGATTGCCTTCGGCGGGATGGCCGGCACCCCGCGCCGTGCTCGGGCGGTCGAGGCCGCGCTGATCGGCCGGACCTGGTCGGCCGAGACCGTTGCCCGCGCGACGCGGGCGCTGGCCGACGATTTCACGCCGCTTGATGACCTGCGCGCCTCGGCCGGCTATCGCATGGCGGCGGCGGGCGGCATGTTGCAACGCTATCACGCCGATCTGGCCGGGCGCCCTGCGCGGATCGCGGAGGTCGCGCCATGACCGTCAGCCGCCCGCTTCCCCATGACGCCGCGGCGCTCCACGTGACCGGTGCGGCGCGCTACATCGACGATATCCCGGTGCCCGCCGGCACGCTGCATCTGGCCTTCGGCCTGTCGACCGAGGCCCATGCCGACATCGCGCGGATCGACCTGGCCGCGGTGCGCGCGGCGCCCGGCGTGGTTGCCGTGATCGGCCCCGACGACCTGGATCCCATGCCCGATTGCAGCCCTTCGGCAAAAGACGAGCCGCTGCTCGCACAGGGCCGGGTCCACTACCATGGCCAGCCGGTCTTTCTGGTGATCGCGCAATCCCATCTTGTCGCTCGGCGCGCCGCCCGCATGGGCAGGGTCGAATACCGCCCGCTGCCGGCCGTCCTGACGATCGACGACGCGCTTGCCGCCGACAGCCGCTTCGAGGGCGGGCCGGTTCGCTGGACCAATGGCGACGCGGCGGGTGCCATCGCCCGCGCCCCCCGCAACCTCGAGGGCACGATCGAGATCGGCGGGCAGGAACATTTCTATCTCGAGGGGCAGGCCGCGCTCGCCCTGCCGCAGGAGGGGGGCGACATGATCGTGCATGCCTCCAGCCAGCATCCGACGGAGATCCAGCACAAGGTGGCCGCCGCACTCGGGCGCCCGATGCATGCCGTCCGCGTGGAGGTGCGGCGGATGGGCGGCGGCTTCGGCGGCAAGGAAAGCCAGGGCAACGCGCTGGCGATCGCCTGCGCTCTCGCCGCGCAGCGGACCGGGCGCGCCTGCAAGATGCGATACGATCGCGACGACGACATGGTGATCACCGGCAAGCGGCACGATTTCCGGATCACCTACCGGGCGGGTTTCGACGACGGCGGCCGCATCCGCGGGATCGTCTTTCATCATTACGCGCGCTGCGGCTGGTCGCAGGATCTCTCGCTGCCGGTGGCCGATCGCGCGATGCTGCATGCCGACAATGCCTACCACCTGCCCGACGTCGTGATCGAGAGCCACCGGCTGCGGACGAACACCCAGTCGGCCACGGCCTTTCGCGGCTTCGGCGGCCCGCAGGGCATGTTGGGGATCGAACGGGTGATGGACCATGTCGCCCATGTCCTGGGCGCCGACCCGCTTGCCGTGCGCCGCGCGAATTTCTATGCCGCGGCGTCCGGGACGCGCAGTGCCGGTGCAGACAGGCCGTGTACGGACGCGGCGAGGCCGGAGGAACCCCATGCGCGGCCCGCCGACGCCGGCCCGGCGGTCCAGACCACGCCCTATGGCCAGCCGGTGGAGGATTTCATCCTTCACGAGATGGTCGAGCGGCTGGAGGCCCATGCGGATTATGCCGCGCGGCGCCGTGCGGTGTCCGACTGGAACGCGGCCAACCCGATCATCAAGCGCGGCATCGCGCTGACGCCGGTAAAGTTCGGGATATCCTTCACGCTCACCCATCTCAATCAGGCCGGGGCGCTGGTGCATGTCTATCAGGACGGCTCCATCCATCTCAACCACGGCGGCACCGAGATGGGCCAGGGCCTGTTCCAGAAGGTCGCCCAGATCGCCGCAAGCGCCTTCGGCGTGGCGCCCGAACGCATCCGCCTGACCGCCACCGACACCGCGAAGGTTCCCAACACCTCGGCCACGGCCGCGTCGTCGGGCTCCGATCTCAACGGCATGGCCGTGCAGGCGGCCTGCGACACGATCCGCGCCCGGCTGGCGGCATTCGTCGCCGAACGCCATCAGGCCCGCGCGCAGGACGTGACATTCGCCGAGGACCGGGTGCGCATCGGCGAGCGTGACTACGGCTTCGACGAGATCGCCGCCGAGGCCTATGCCGCACGCATAAGCCTGTCGGCCACCGGCTTCTACCGCACCCCGAAGATCAACTGGGACCGGCAGCGCGGCCGGGGGCGGCCGTTCTACTACTTTGCCTATGGCGCCGCGATCACCGAGGTGGCCGTGGATCGACTGACCGGCGAGAACCGCATCCTGCGCTGCGACATCCTGCACGATGCCGGCGCCTCGCTCAATCCCGCGATCGACCGCGGCCAGATCGAGGGCGGCTATGTCCAGGGTGCGGGCTGGCTGACAACCGAGGAACTGGTCTGGGACACGCGCGGGCGACTGCTGACCCATGCCCCCTCGACCTACAAGATCCCGGCCTGTTCGGACCGCCCCCGCATATTCAACGTGGACTTCTGGCCCGGCCGCAACGCGGAACCGACGGTCCACCGTTCCAAGGCGGTGGGAGAGCCGCCCTTCATGCTGGGCATCTCGGCCTTCCTCGCCCTCTCGGACGCGATATCCGCCTGCGGCTCCGGCGGCCGCTATCCTGCGCTCGACGCGCCGGCGACGGCGGAACGGGTTCTGGCGGCGATCCGGCGGGTGAGCGGCGATGTTTGACGCCGCCGCCCTGCGTGCTGCCCTGGCCGCCCATGGTCGCATAGCCCGCGTGGTGATCGCCGGCCACGAAGGATCGAGCCCGCGCGAGGCCGGCGCCGCGATGCTGGTCTGGACCGACGGTCAATCGGGCACGATCGGTGGCGGTGCGCTGGAATGGCAGGCCGCGGCCGATGCGCGCGCGGCGCTTGCACGCGATGAGGCGCCGCCACGCCGGGTCGAGCGGGCGGCGCTGGGTCCGATGCTGGGGCAATGCTGCGGGGGCCGGGTGGATCTGGTGACCGAGATCTTTACCCCCGACGATGACGCCATCCTCGCCCGGCTGGAGGGCGCCGCGGTCGTGGCCCGGCCGCTGGACCGCATGGCCGCACCGCTGGCCGGGGCCGCAACGCCCGAGATGCCGCTGGCGCTGCGGCGCCTGTTCAACCGGGCACGCGCCGAGGGCGCGGAGCCGCCCGCGCGGATCGTCCAGGGCTGGTTCGTCGAGCCGCTGCGCGCCCCCGGCCGCCCCCTGTGGATCTGGGGCGCGGGCCATGTCGGCCGGGCGATCGCGGCGGTTCTCGCGCCGCTGCCGGAATTCGCCATCACCTGGGTCGATTGCGCCCGAAGCCGCTTCCCCGACGCCATCGACGGCGCGGTGACGCCCCTTTGGGCCGAAAACCCGGCCGATCTGGTCGCCCCCGCGCCGGCCGGGGCGCGTCATCTGATCGTGACCTATTCCCACGCCCTCGATCTGGAGCTGTGTCACCGCCTGCTGGAGGCGGGTGCGACCGACATCGGCCTGATCGGCTCCGCCACCAAATGGGCGCGCTTCCGCGGACGGCTTTCCCGACTGGGCCATGCCCCGGCCCGCATCGCCGCCATCGAATGCCCGATCGGGGAAAAAGAACTGGGGAAGCATCCCCAGGCGATTGCCCTCGGTGTCGCCACGGCGCTACTGAGGCGCGAAAGGAAGGGCAACGAAAGAAAGACAGGGGGAAGTCTGTCGTGACAACCGAGGAAAACGCGGCCGCGCCGCCCGCGGGCGTGCTCTTGCGTGTCGAGTCGATCACCAAGGCCTATCCGGGCGTGATCGCGAATTCGGACGTGTCCTTCACGGTGGCGCCGGGGGAGATCCACGCGCTGCTGGGTGAGAACGGCGCCGGCAAATCGACGCTGGTCAAGATGATCTACGGGCTGGTGAAGCCCGATTCCGGCCGGATGGAACTGCGCGGCCAACCCTACGAGCCGGCCGAGCCGCGCGCGGCAAGGGCCTCGGGCGTGGCGATGGTGTTCCAGCATTTCAGCCTGTTCGAGGCGCTCGATGTCGCCGAAAACGTCGCGCTGGGCATGGAGAACCCGCCGCGCCAATCGGCGCTGGCCCGGCGCATCCGCGCGGTCAGCGAGGAATACGGCCTGCCGCTCGATCCGGCGCGGCTGGTGGGCGATCTCTCGGCCGGCGAACGACAGCGGGTGGAGATCATCCGCTGCCTGCTGCAAGATCCCCGGCTGCTGATCATGGACGAGCCGACCAGCGTTCTGACCCCGCAGGAAGTCTCGATCCTGTTCGAGACCCTGCGCAAGCTTGCCGCCGCCGGCACCTCGATCCTCTATATCTCGCACAAGCTCGAGGAGATCCGCAGCCTGTGCGCCGCCGCCACGATCCTGCGTCGCGGCAAGGTGGTGGCAAGCTGCGATCCGCGCGAACGCACCGCGCGGGAACTGGCCGAACTGATGGTCGGCGAAACCCTGAACCCGCCCGCGCGCGCCGGCAAGGAACCGGGTGCCGAGGCACTCGCGGTGCGCGCGCTGTCGGTCACCTCGCCCAATCCCTTCGGCACGGCATTGCGCGACATCGACTTCACCGTGCGCCACGGCGAGATCCTGGGCATTGCCGGGGTCGCCGGCAACGGCCAGGATGAGCTGCTGCTGGCGCTGTCGGGCGAAATCCCGAGCGGGCGCGACACCGTCGAGATCGAGGGAAGCCCCGCCGGCCATCTGGGCCCGAACGAGCGCCGCGCCCTCGGTCTGGTCGCCGCGCCCGAGGAACGGCTCGGCCATGCCGCGGCGCCCGACATGACGCTGGCGGAAAACGCATTGCTTTCAGCCTCGGTGCGTCGCTCGCTTGCCCGTCACGGGATGATCGACTGGGGCGCCACCCGCCGCTTCGCCGAGGCCGTCGTGCGCGCCTTCGACGTGCGCACACCCGGCGTCGACGTCGCCGCGCGGGCGTTGTCGGGGGGGAACCTGCAGAAATTCGTCATCGGCCGCGAATTGTCCCAGGATCCGGGCGTGATCGTCGTCAACCAGCCGACCTGGGGCGTGGATGCCGCCGCCGCGGCCGCCATCCGCCAGGCGCTGATCGACCGCGCCGCCGCCGGTGCAGCCGTCGTCGTCATCAGCCAGGATCTCGATGAACTGCTGGAAATCGCCGATCGCTTCGCCGCGCTCAACGGCGGGCGGCTGAGCGCCACGCGCCCGGTCGAGGGGCTGAGCGTCGAGGAAATCGGCCTGATGATGGGCGGTGCCCACGGGATGGAGGTCGCCCATGTTGACGCTTGAAAAGCGCCCGACGCCGTCGCGGTTCTGGACCTGGGCCACGCCGGTCCTGGCGGTCGTGCTGACGATGATCGCGGGCGGGATCCTCTTCGCGCTGCTGGGCAAGGACCCGGTGGCGGCGATCCGCACCATCTTCTTCGAGCCGCTCTATGGCCAGTTCGCAAGCTTCTCGCGGCCGCAACTGCTGGTGAAGGCCGGGCCGCTGATCCTGATCGCGGTCGGGCTCAGCCTCGGCTATCGTGCCAATATCTGGAACATCGGCGCCGAGGGCCAGTATATCATCGGCGCGATCACCGGCGGCGCGGTCGGGCTTGCCTTCTACCCGGCCGAGCACTGGTACATCTTTCCGCTGATGGTGATCGCGGGTGCGCTGGGCGGCTTCCTGTGGGCGATGATCCCCGCCATCCTGAAGAACCGCTACGACACCAACGAGATCCTCGTCTCGCTGATGCTGGTCTATGTCGCGCAGTTCATCATGTCCTGGGCCGCCTTCGGCCCCTTGCGCAACCCCGACGGCCACGGCTTTCCCGGCAGCCGCAACTTTCAGAACTACCCGGCGGCGCACAACGCCGACCTGATCGCCGGCACCGGGCTCCACTGGGACGTGGTGACGGCACTCGTCTCGGTCATCGCGGCCTATATCCTGCTGCGCCGGCACATGCTGGGCTTTCACATCCGGGTGGCCGGACAGGCGCCACGGGCGGCGCGGTTCGCGGGCGTCAGTCCGGCGCGGCTGATGATCATCTGCATGGGGGTCTCGGGTGTCACGGCGGGGCTTGCCGGGCTGTTCGAGGTGACCGGGCCGGGCGGCCAGATCTCGGCCGATTTCGCCTCCGGCTACGGCTTCACCGCGATCATCGTGGCCTTCCTCGGCCGGCTGCATCCGGTCGGCATCCTGCTGGCCGGGCTCTTGATGGCGCTGACCTATGTCGGTGGCGAGCTGGCGCAATTGTCGCTGGGCCTGCCATCGGCCGCGATCCAGGCCTTCCAGGGGATGCTCCTGTTCTTCCTGCTGGCCGTCGACCTGCTGACCAATTACCGCATCCGGCTGAAGGAGCGCATGGCATGACCCTGGGCGGCATCGATCTCGTCGTTCTGACCGCGTCGCTGATGGTGGCGTCAACCCCGATCCTTCTGGCCGCGATCGGCGAACTGGTGGCGGAGAAATCGGGCGTCCTGAACCTCGGGGTCGAGGGGATGATGATCATGGGCGCAATCTGCGGCTTCGTCGCCGCGGTCCATACCGGCAGCCCGGTGCTGGGCTTTTTCGCCGGGGCCGCGGGCGGGGCCGCGCTGGCGCTTCTCTTCGCGCTGCTGACACAGGTGCTGCTGTCGAACCAGGTCGCCACCGGACTGGCGCTGACCCTGTTCGGACTGGGCCTGTCGGCGCTGATCGGCCAGGGCTACAACGGCATCAAGCCGCCCCACACACCGCGGCTGCCGCTTGGCCCGCTGGCCGACATTCCCGTCCTCGGGCCGATTCTGTTCGACCACGACTGGGTGGTCTATCTGTCGCTGCTGCTGGTCGCCGGGGTCTGGGCCTTTCTAAAGTACAGCCGGGCAGGGCTGGTGCTGCGCGCGGTGGGCGAGAATCACGACGCCGCCCATGCGCTGGGCTACCGGGTGCGGCTGATCCGTACGGCGGCGCTGGCCTTCGGCGGGGCCTGTGCCGGCCTCGGTGGTGCCTACCTGAGCCTGGTGCGCGTTCCCCAATGGACCCAGGGCATGACCGCAGGCGCCGGCTGGATCGCATTGGCGATCGTGGTCTTCGCCTCGTGGCGGGCGTGGCGCGTTTTGCTGGGCGCCTATATTTTCGGCGGCGTGACCGTTCTGCAGCTTCGGTTGCAGGCCGCGGGCATTGCCATTCCCGTGCAGATCTTGTCCATGGCACCCTATCTGATAACGATTATCGTGCTTGTCATCATGTCGGCACGTCGCGAATACGGCGCGCGCGGCGCGCCTGCATCACTGGGCCGCATATTCCATGCCGCGGATTGAACCGCGGACAGCGGCCCATGCCAACCGGGCCCCTGCGGCCCGCAACAACGGGGAGTAAAGACGATGAACCGCAGAGAATTCATGGCGACGACCGCCGCCGCCGGCACCGCCACGGCACTGGGCCTCGCGCGTCCGGCCCTGGCGGCCGAGCCGCTCAAGGTCGGCTATGTCTATGTCGGCGTTCCGGGCGACGGCGGCTGGACCTATCAGCACGATGTCGGCCGGCGCGAGATGGAGAAGCATTTCGCCGGCAAGGTGAAGACGTCGTTCATCGAGAACGTGCCCGAAGGCGCCGATGCCGAGCGCGCGATCACCCAGCTCGCGCTCGCCGGCAACAAGCTGATCTTCACCACGTCCTTCGGCTACATGGACGCCACGATCGCGGTGGCGAAGAAATTCCCGCAGGTGAAGTTCGAACATTGCACCGGCTACAAGACCGCGCCCAATGTCTCGACCTATGACGCGCGCTTCTATCAGGGCCGCGCGGTGATCGGCACCATCGCCGGGCGGATGACCAAATCGAACAAGATCGGCTATATCGCCACCTTCCCGATCCCCGAGGTGATCCAGGGCATCAACTCGGCCTTCATCCATGCCCGCAAGGTCAATCCCAAGGCCGAGATGAAGATCATCTGGGTCAACACCTGGTTCGATCCCGCCAAGGAGGCCGACGCCGCCCAGGCGATGATCGACGAGGGCGTCGACGTGCTGATGCAGCACACCGATTCCACCGCGCCGATGGCCAAGGCCCAGGCCGCCGGGATCTATGCCTTCGGCCAATCCTCGGACATGGCGCAATATGCGCCCAAGCCGCGGATCAGCTCGATCATCGACAACTGGACGCCCCATTACATCAAGCGGGTTCAGGCGGTGATGGACGGCAGCTGGAAGTCCGAGGCGATCTGGGAAGGGATCGGCGACGGCACCGTCGAGATCGGCGAGATCTCGAGCGCGGTCCCCGCGGATGTGAAAGCCGAGGCGCTGGCGCTGAAGGAGAAGATCGCCAAGGGCGAATACAAGCCCTTCACCGGTCCGCTGAAGAAGCAGGACGGCTCGGTGTGGCTGAAGGCCGGCGAAAGCGCGCCGGATTCCGTTCTTCAGGGGCTGAACTTCTACGTCGAGGGTATCAAGAGCAAGATCCCGGCCTGACGGCGGCCCGACCACCACGAACGATCAGCCCGGCGCGGGGGACTGCGCCGGGCCCTTTTCGTTCCGGCTCGCGCCGCGACATGGGGCCTTGCCTTTCGCCCGGCGGCGCGGATGATGCGGCCATGGATTGCGAATTCCTCATCATCGGCGGCGGAATCGCCGGGGTTTCGGCGGCGGCGCGGCTGGCGCCTCTGGGCCGGGTGATCCTGTGCGAGGGCGAGGATCACCTCGCCCATCATGCCTCGGGCCGCTCGGCCGCGCTATACGAGCCGTCGTACGGCCGCGCCCCGGTGAAGGCGCTGAGCGAGGCGAGCGGCGATTATCTGCGCGCGGCCCATGGCGGGGTGCTGTCGCCGCGCGGGCTGATGATCGCGGCGCGGGCCGAAGAGGCCGCGCAATTCGCAGCCGACGTGGCCGAGATGAACCTGACCGAGATCGCGCCGGCGGCGGCCTGCGCGCGGGTACCGGTTCTGGATCCCGGTCAGGTGGCGCTGGCCGCCGCCGCCGATCACGCCTGGGACATCGACACCGACCGGCTGATCCGGAATTTCGCCCGCGAGGCGCGCGATCACGGCGCCAGTATCATCACCCGCGCGCCTGTCACCGCGATCGAGCGGCTGGACAATGGCTGGCGGGTCGAGACCGGCGCCGGGGTCTTTCGCGCCGCACGTCTGGTCGATGCCGCCGGCCCCTGGGCCGACCGCATCGCCGAAATGGCCGGAATCGCGCCCAGGGGGATCCGGCCCTTCCGCCGTTCGATGGCGCGGATCCCGGCGCCGGCGGGCCATGATGTCTCGGCCTGGCCGATGCTCTTTGGCCCGGGCGAGTCCTGGTATGCGAAGCCCGATGCCGGCGCGCTGATCGTCTCGCCCGCCGACGAGGACCCGGCCGAGCCGCACGACGCTTTCACCGACGACATGGTGCTGGCCGAGGGCCTCGCGCGTTACGAGGCGATGGTGACCGCGCCGGTGACGCGGATGCTGGCCAACTGGGCCGGTCTGCGCTCGTTCGCGCCGGATCGGGTTCTGGTGATCGGCCCGGATCCGGCGGACCGCGATTTCCTGTGGTTAGCAGGCCAGGGCGGCTATGGCTTTCAGACCGCGCCGGCGGCGAGCCAGTTGCTTGCCGATCTCGCGGCCGGGCGCGCCCCTGCGCTCGACGATGCGATCGTCGCCGCGCTGACCCCGGGACGATTCGAGACCGGTGGAGCCGGCGCGCGCGCTTGACCTGCATCAAGGTGGCCGGCCGCCCTTTGCGGCAGTTTCCTCCGCGGCAGCGAACAGGAGTTGTGATGCCCTATCGTGACGAGATCCAGCAGACCCGCGCCGAATTGCGCGTACTCAACAAGGCCATCCCCGAGGCGACCCGCGGCTTCGCGCAGCTTTCGCTCGCGGTGAAGGACAACGGCGTCCTCGAGGTCAAATACAAGGAATGCGTGGCACTGGGCATCGCGGTCGCCACCCATTGCACACCCTGCATCGATTATCACGTCGAGGCGCTGATGAAGACCGGCGCCAGCCGCGGGGAACTCGCCGACGTGCTGGCGATGGCGATCCAGATGGGCGGCGGTCCCGCGCTGATGATGGCGGGACGCGCGCTGGCCGTCTGGGACGAGCTCGAGGCCGAATAGCCCGGGCCTA
>JASBUM010000532.1 GCA_030147905.1 Acidimangrovimonas sp. | reverse complement strand
ACGTCGTTGAGCTGGTTGTCCGCCAGCTCATAGCCGAGATCGCGCAGCTTGGCGCGCAGGGCGGCGCGGCCGGAATGCTTGCCCATGACCAGATTGGTCTCGCTCAGGCCCACGTCGGACGGCCGCATGATCTCGAAGGTTTCGGCGTTCTTCAGCATCCCGTCCTGGTGGATACCCGATTCATGGGCGAAGGCGTTCTTGCCGACGATCGCCTTGTTGAACTGTACGGCAAAGCCCGAGACGGTGGCCACCTTTCGGCTGATGTTCATGATCTTCGTGGTGTCGATCCCGGTGCGGTAGGGCATGATGTCGTTGCGCACCTTGAGCGCCATCACCACCTCTTCGAGCGCGGTATTGCCGGCGCGCTCGCCCAGCCCGTTGATCGTGCATTCGATCTGGCGGGCGCCGGCCTCGACCGCGGCCAGGGCATTGGCCGTGGCCATGCCCAGATCGTTGTGGCAATGGGTGGCGAAGATGATCGTCTCGGCACCCGGCACGCGTTCGCGCAGCATGCGGATCAGGTCGGCCGATTCGCGCGGGGCGGTATAGCCCACCGTGTCGGGGATGTTGATCGTCGTCGCACCGGCCTTGATCGCGATCTCGACGACGCGGCACAGGTATTCATGTTCGGTGCGCGTCGCGTCCATCGGCGACCATTGCACGTTGTCGCACAGGTTGCGCGCATGGGTGACGGTCTGGTGGATCAGATCGGCCATCTGATCCATGGTCAGATTGGGGATCGCGCGATGGAGCGGCGAGGTGCCGATGAAGGTATGGATGCGCGGGCTGCGGGCATGTTTGACCGCCTCCCAGCAGCGGTCGATATCCTTGAAATTGGCGCGTGCAAGGCCGCAGATCGTGGCGTTTTCGGCCTGTTTGGCGATCGCGCTGACGGCCTCGAAATCGCCCTCGGAGGCGATCGGGAAGCCGGCCTCGATGATGTCCACGCCCATCTCGTCGAGCAGTTGCGCGATCTCGAGCTTCTCGGCGTGGGTCATGGTGGCGCCGGGCGATTGTTCGCCGTCGCGCAAGGTGGTGTCGAATATCAGGACCCGGTCCTGTTCGGCGGGGGTGGACTTGCCGGAAGGGGCGGTGTCAGCGGATGCGTGTCGATCGGTCATGGATGGCCTCTTGGATGGGATCTGTCGGATGCTGCGGGCGCGGCCTTATCCTCCGAGCGTCGCGCCCTGGGGCACGCTCAGAGGCCGCTAAGAAGCCGCAGGCCAAGATCTTTCGCCGCGGGCGTTCCGTCGCCGGACGCTGCGCGGACGATCGATGCGCGAGTGATCATGCGATCCCGTTCCATGAGCCGGACTATACGGCGGTTTCGTCAAAAGAAAAGGACGAATGTATCTTTGGCGCGAGGGCCGGGCGGGCCGGCGGAGACGTCGCACGGGGGCAGGGTGGATGTCGGGCCGCGGGATCAGCGCGGGCAGGGTTCCCGGCCGGTCCCGGCGCCGCGGCCATCGCGCATCGTCAGGGTGAAGTGCCGCCCGCACCGGAGCTTCCCGCGCCGGTGCTGCCCGCAGCCGTCCCCGCAGCCGTCCCCGCAGCCGTCCCCGAACCCGAACCGGCTGAACCCGAACCTGCCGAACCCGATGTTCCCGCCCCCGAGCTTCCCGAGGCCGGTGCTCCCGAGGTTGGTGCTCCCGAGGTTGGGGCGCCGCCCTGGCCGCTGCCGCCGACCGAAGGCGCCGGCGTCTGGTCGGAGGGCGCGGCACCGCCCGAGGTCGCGTCGCCCGCGCCGCCGGGCACGAACTTGCCCGCCTTCCATTCGCCGCTCTGGGTCTGGCCGCCGGCATAGGTCATGGTGCCCTTGCCCTCGCGCTGGCCCTTGACGAACATGCCGGTGTAGACGTCGCCGTTGGGATAGGTGGCGACCCCGTTGCCGTCGATCTCGCCGGCCTTCCATTCGCCGGTGTACTTGAAGCCGCTGGGCATGGTTATCGTTCCCTGACCGTCGCGTTCGCCGGCCTTGAAATGGCCCTTGTAGACGGTGCCGTCGGGGTAGGTGTCGGTTCCCTGACCGTCGCGCAGGCCGTTCTTCCACTGGCCCTCGTAGCGATAGCCGTCGGGATAGATCATCACGCCCTGTCCGTCCGAACGGGCATTCTTGAACATGCCGGTATAGACCATGCCGTTGGCATAATGCGCGGTTCCCTTGCCCTCGATCACCCCGGCCTTCCACTGGCCGTCATAGGTAGAGCCGTCGTGATAGGTGATCTTGCCCTGACCGTCGAACTGGTTGTTCTTGAACTGGCCGACATAGACCGAGCCGTCCTCGAGCGTGACCTTGCCCTGGCCCTCGATCCGCCCGTCCACCCAGCTGCCGTCGTAGACGTAACCCTTCTTGCCGCGGAAAACGCCCTGGCCCTGGCGCTTGTCGTCGACGAAACCGCCCTTGTAGCTGTCACCGTTGGCATAGGCGATGGTGCCCTGGCCCTGGAGCTTGCCGTTGACGAAATCGCCCGTATAGACGTCGCCGTTGGCCTGGGTGAGCTTGCCCTTCCCGTTCATCTGGCCATCTTTCCACTGGCCGCTGTAGATCAGTCCGTCGGGCATCGTCAGCTTGCCCTGTCCCTGGCGTTGGCCGTTGACCACATCTCCTTCATAGCTGGTGCCATCGGGATAGGTGATCTTCGCCTTGCCCTGCTTGACGCCCTTCACCCACTGGCCGTCGTAGACATAGCCGTCGGGGCCTTCGAGCCGGCCCTGTCCGTCATGCACGCCGTTGACGAAATGGCCGGTGTAGGTCAGGCCGTTGGCGTAACGGGCGGTGCCCTGGCCGGTCATCTGGCCGTTCTTCCAGTCCCCTTCGTAGGTGGAGCCGTTGGCGAAGGTCAGCTTGCCGCGGCCGTCGGGCGTGCCCTTGGTGAAATGCCCGACATAGACCGAGCCGTCGGGGAAATGCGCAGTACCCTGGCCGTCGATCTCGCCGTTCTTCCACTGGCCGGTATAGCTGTAGCCGTTGGGCAGCGTGTAGGTGCCCTTGCCGTCCTGGCGCCCGTCCTTGAAGGTACCCTTGTAGACCCCGCCGTCATTGTACTGTTTGGTGATGACCTCGCCCGCGCTCTGCGCCAGCCCGGCGGTGCTGACCGCCAGCAGAAGGCACGACAGCCCGGTGCGGATCCAGATGATGCGTGATTTGGCGGCCACTGCCCGTTCTCCGTTCTCTGCCCGGTTCCCTGCCCGCGCGGCCCTCGGGTCCGCCCGGCGGCGACCGGCGAAAAGGTAAATGACGCCCCTGCCGCTGACAAGGCTTTCACGACCGGGCCGGGCTTCACGAATGCCGCACCTCGCTTCGCGGCGCCCTCGCCGATGGGCCGGCGGTCGCAGGGGCGGGGGCGCGACAGGCCGGGGCTTTGATCTTCGCCCCGGGCGCGGTCTGCGCGATCAACCGGCTTTCGCTTGGCCCACGATCTGCTAGAACCGGCGCGACCGAGGAAAGAGGCCGATGACCGAACGCTTCCGCCTGACGCTGGCGCAGTTCAACCCCACCCTGGGCGCGATCGAGGCCAACGCCGCCCGCGCGCGCCACGCCTGGGAACAGGCGGCGGCGGCCGGTGCCGACATGGTGGCACTGCCCGAGATGTTCCTGACCGGCTATCAGCCGCAGGATCTGGTGATGAAACCCGCCTTCATAGCCCATGCCATGGCCACGATCGAAACCCTTGCCGGGCAGTGCGCGGCGGGACCGGCGCTGGGCATCGGCGCGCCCCATGCCGAGGGGGGGGCACTCTATAACGCCTATTACATCCTTGCGGGCGGGCGGATCGAGGCGGTGATCCGCAAACATCACCGCCCCAATGAAAGCGTCTTCGACGAGGTGCGGCTTTATCAGCAGGGGCCGATCAGCGGACCCTACCGGATCGGGCCGCTGCGGATCGGCACCCCGATCTGCGAGGATGCATGGCACCCGGATGTCTGCGAGACCCTGGCCGAGACCGGTGCCGAAGTGCTCTTCGTGCCCAACGGCTCGCCCTATTTCCGCGACCGGCACGATGACCGGATCGGGCTGATGGTGGCGCGCGTGGTCGAGACCGGATTGCCGCTGATCTATCTCAACATGGTCGGAGGACAGGACGATCAGGTCTTCGACGGCTCGTCCTTCGCGCTCAACCCCGGTGGTCATCTCGCGCTGCAGCTGCCCGATTTCGACGAGGCGATCGCCCATGTCGACCTGACCCGTCACGACTCCGGCTGGCGGATCGAGCCGGGGCCGCGCGCGACCCGCCCCGACGCGTGGGAGCAAGATTACCGCGCGATGGTCGAATCCCTGCGCGACTATCTGGGCAAAAGCGGGTTCGGGCGGGTGATCCTCGGCCTGTCGGGCGGGGTCGACAGCGCGCTGGTTGCCGCCATCGCAGCCGATGCGCTGGGGGCCGAGCATGTCCATTGCGTGATGTTGCCCTCGGAATTCACCGCGCCGCAATCGCTGGCCGATGCCGAGGCGGTGGCGCGGGCGCTGGGCTGCCGGCTCGACCGGGTGCCGATCGGCGGCCCGCAGGCGGCGGTGACAGAGGCGTTGGCACCCCTTTTCGAAGGGCGCGCGCCGGACGTGACCGAGGAGAATATCCAGTCGCGCCTGCGCGGGCTTTTGCTGATGGCCCTGTCGAACAAGTTCGGCGCGATGCTGCTGACCACCGGCAACAAGTCGGAAATCGCGGTCGGCTATTGCACGATCTACGGCGACATGAACGGCGGCTACAACCCGATCAAGGATCTCTACAAGACCCGCGTCTTCGAGACCTGCCGCTGGCGCAACGCCAACCACCGGCCGTGGATGAAGGGGCCGGCGGACGAGGTGATCCCGCCCGGCGTGATCGACAAGCCGCCCTCGGCCGAATTGCGCGCCGATCAGCGCGACGAGGACAGCCTTCCGCCCTATCCGGTGCTCGACGCGATCCTCGAGGGGCTGGTCGATCGCGAATTGTCGGTGGCGGATCTGGTCGCCGCCGGCCATGACCGCGCGACCGTGGCCCGGGTCGAGCGGCTGATCTATCTGTCGGAATACAAGCGGTTCCAGTCGGCGCCGGGAACGCGGCTGACGTCGCGGGCATTCTGGCTCGACCGCCGCTATCCGATCGTCAATCGCTGGCACGACCCGACCAGAACCCGGCGCACGCGCCCCGCACGGGGCGGCGCGCTGGCGGCGGCGGGTCACGGGGCCGGGTCAAGGGGGTGGGCGCCTATTCCCACCAACGGTCTATCCGCGCGATCTGCGCATCGCTCCAGCCGAAGTGATGGGCGATTTCATGCACCACCACATTGGCCACCAGATCGCCCAGTGCCACATCGCCCCGCGCCACCCATTCGTCAAGGATCGCCCGCCGGAAGAGCCAGACCGTATCGGGTCGCTGCGGCTGGTGCATCACCGACCGTTCGGTGAGCGGTATCCCCTCGTAGAGCCCGGTCAGCGTGAAGGCGTCCTCGATGCCCATATCGGCAAGCATCGGCTCCGGCGCCAGATCGACGACCCGCAGTGCGACCGCCGCCGCGCCCTCGCGGAAGGGTGCGGGCAGCGCATCGAGAACCCGGCGCGCCAGGGCCTCGATCTCGGCCGCGCCGGGCGCCGCGATCTCCGCCCAGCCGCCGCTGTCGTCGGTCTCCGCGGCCCTTTCCCCATGCGCGTCTTCCTGCATCGCCACCCCCGCGGTTTCCGCCATCATATGGACAACCGCGGGCCTTTGTGAAAGAGCACGAAGCCAACAGGAGTGCATCCGATGACCGTGACCCGTTTCGCCCCGTCGCCCACCGGCCATATCCATGTCGGCAACCTGCGCACCGCGTTGATGAACTTTCTCATCGCGCGCAAGGCCGGCGGCACCTTCATCCTGCGGCTCGACGACACTGATCCCGAACGTTCCAAGCCCGAATATGCCGATGCCATCCGCGAGGATCTGGAATGGCTGGGCCTGACCTGGGACCGGCTGGAACGTCAGTCCGACCGGCTTGACCGTTATGCCGAGGCCGCCGACCGGCTGCGCGCGGCCGGGCGGTTCTACGAGGTGTTCGAGACCCCGACCGAACTGGACCTGAAACGCAAGAAGCAGCTCAACATGGGCCGTCCCCCGGTCTATGACCGCGCCGGGCTGAAGCTGACCGACGCCGACCGCGCGCAGCTGCGGGCCGAACGCTCGGGCTACTGGCGGTTCCTGCTCGATCACGAGCGGATCGAATGGACCGACGGCATCCTAGGGCCGATCTCGATCGACGCCGCCTCGGTCTCCGATCCGGTGATGATCCGCGCGGATGGGCAGGTGCTTTATACCTTCGCATCCTCCGTCGATGACAGCGACATGGGCATCACCCATGTCGTGCGCGGGGCCGATCACGTCACCAATACCGCGACCCAGATCCAGATCATCCGCGCGCTGGGCGGAACGCCGCCGGAATTCGCCCACCACTCGCTTCTGACCGGGCCCCAGGGCGAAGCGCTTTCCAAACGTCTGGGCACGCTAAGCCTGCGCGACCTGCGCGCGCGCGGGATCGAGCCGATGGCGCTGCTGTCGCTGATGGCGCGGCTCGGCTCGTCGCGCCCGGTGGAGCGAGCGGCCACGATCGAGGAGTTGATCGAGGGCTTCGATATCACCACCTTCGGCGCCGCGCCCACCAAGTTCGACCCCGAGGATCTTGTGCCCCTGACGCGCGCCCATCTCCAGGCCCTGCCGTTCGAGGATGTGGCGGCCCGGATCGAGGGGCTGGGCGTCCCCGCCGATGACGCACGCGCCTTCTGGGCGGTGGCCAAGGACAATATCGACGTGCTCGACGATCTCGGCGGGTGGTGGCAGCTGATGCGCGACGGCGCCGCGCCGGTGATCGCGCCCGAGGACCGCGAATTCGTGGAACAGGCGCTGCGGATACTGCCGCCCCCGCCCTACGGCCCCGATGCCTGGGCGCAATGGACAGCCGCCGTGCGCGCCGAGACCGGGCGCAAGGGCAGGGGATTGTTCATGCCGCTGCGCCGTGCGCTGACCGGACGTGACCATGGGCCGGACATGGCCGCCCTGATGCCGCTTCTGCAAAAGGCGCCGCGCTCTCCGGAGTGATCGACGCTCGAAAGCGCTGGCCGGCGCGCCGTGGGCGGGAGTGGCGCGGCCGCTTCCCGGCCGACATTGGCGCTGCCGGATCCGTCGTGGAAATCGCGGCATCGTGGGCTGGCGCAGGTGCGCCCTGGCCCTGCAAGCCCGCCACGCCGCAGGCGCCATTCCTGCCGTCAGGAGATCGGCCGCGTGGCGCGGGCCAGTGCGCGCCAGCGATCGGCATAATCCTTCAGCGCCGCGGCCTCCTCGGGCGGCGGGGCCGGCGCGGGCTGCAGGGCAAGGGGCGCGCGCGTGCCCTCCGCCTCGAAAAGCAGCGCCGCGCCGATCGCGGTCCCGGTCCTGGCCTTCGAGACGAGAACCTCGCGGCCCGTGGCAGCCGCCAGCATCCGCAGATACAGCAGCTCGCCGGCGAAGGGGCCTTCGACGACGGTCGGTCCCCGTGCACCGGTGATGGCGGCGCATTCGGCCGTCATCATGGCGAGGTAGAAGCAAAGCGCCGCGCCGCGGGTCTCGGGCGCGAGATCGGCCTCGGGGACGGTCCAGCCCATCGCGCGGCCCCGGAACGGGCCGGTCTGCGGATCGACCGCCGGCAGCAGCATCACCTTGCGGCGCAGCACCTCGGCCGCGGCCTCCGGCGTCGCGGGCGTCGGGTCGGATTTGCGGATCAGATCGTGCTCGCGCCCGCCCATGAACCGGGCCGAGGGCACCGGCTCGCCGAAGGCGTTCACGTTGATGAGCGTGTCGCGGGCCGGATCCGGATCGATGCGG
>JASBUM010000518.1 GCA_030147905.1 Acidimangrovimonas sp. | reverse complement strand
ATGCCGAGCTGCCGTCGGTGGACGAATTGCGCCGGTTCAAGGAAAACGCGACCGTGCTGCTGGTCTCGGGTGTCTTCGTGCTGCTCTCGGCGGGGCTGACGGTGAAATCATTCCGCGATCTCAACCGGTCCGAGGTGATCTGCGTTGCGGTGGGGTTTCTGGTGGTGCGGCCGGCGACCGTCTTTCTGGCGCTGCTGGGCAGCCCGGTGCCGTGGCGCGAACGGCTTCTGGTGGCGCTCAGCGGGCCGCGGGGGATCGTGCTGGTCGCGGTGGCGGCGCTTTTCGGGCAGCGTCTGGTCGGGGTCGGCATGGCGGAGGGCAAGGCCTTCGCGCCGCTGGCCTTCCTGATGGTCGGCGTCAGCGTGGTGATCTACGGCTTTTCGCTGCGGCCGCTGGCACGCTACCTCGGGCTCGGCAGGGCCGAGGTTCCGGGCGTCATTCTGGTGGGCGCGACGCGCTGGGCGGTCGCGCTGGCCGAGGCGCTGGGCAAGGCCAAGGTGCCGGTCCTGATCTCCGATCCCGACCACCGCCGGCTGGCGCGGGCGCGGCGCGCCGGGCTCGATGTCTTCTCGGGCGATATTCTTTCGGAAGTGGTCGAGCACAACGTCGAGCTGGTCGCCTATGACATCGTCATCGCGGCGACCGACAACGACGCCTACAACACGCTGGTCGCGACCGATCTCGGACCGGAATTCGGGCGCGACAACGTTTTCCAGACCGCGCGCGACGGGGAAGAGCGCGAAAGGCTTGCCCTGCCGCCCAGCCTTGGCGGGCGCGGGCTGGTCGACAGGCTCAGCGCGGCGGAGCAGGATTCGCGGATGATCGACGGATGGAGTTTCGGCATCACCCGCCTGACCGAGGAATTCCGCCTCGAGGACTGGCGCACAAAGCGGCCGCGCGGGCTGGTCGTGGGGCAGATCGACCAGCAGGGGCGGGTGACCTTCCTTCAGCCCGACGACGAATTGCGCGACCAGCCGGGTACGCGGCTGCTGACCTTCCTGCCGCCCGAGGACGGCCCCGAGGCGGCGCGCCACCCCCCGGCACCGCCCGAGGGCGCCGAAACCGGCCCGGGCGGCCTGGCCGGCGAGATCGTCACCGATGATCCGGATGACGCAGGCGGCGGCCGGGGTGGCGCGGCGCGTGATCGAGACGGCCGTGACCGCCGCGACGGCAAGGGTGCCGATGACGGCAAGGGCGATGGCGACAGCAAGGGTGATGGCGACAGCAAGGGTGATGGTGGCGACGACGGTGGCGGCCGCGGCGCCCATCGCGGCAAGGACAGGACGGGCGGCTTCGGCCATGGCAGCGCCGGCTGACAGCGGCGCGGCAGGGCGCCGGGGCGGCATGATCGCGGGATGATCGGTGTGAACCGCGGCGGGCGGCGCGCCGTCGCCGGTCCCGCTCTGACCATGCATTCATGAGCATCAATGCACTACGACCGTGCCGGGCGTCGCCGGGCGGCTGCGCTTGCGCCGGGATGCGCGCGTGGACGGGCGGGCGGCTGCCGGGCGGGTGACGGGCCCGCCGCGCCCGGGGCGGTGCCGTCGGTGGCCGGGTCGTTTGCACCGGGGGTGGCCGGTCAGGGGCGGGGCCGGTCG
>JASBUM010000641.1 GCA_030147905.1 Acidimangrovimonas sp. | reverse complement strand
ATGCAGGCAAGCCAGCTCAAGGTTACCGCATCGGAGATCGGGGGCGGCTTCGGCGGCAAGACCACCGTCTTCATCGAGCCGGTGGCGCTGATGCTGTCGAAGAAGGCCGGCCGGCCGGTCAAGATCGTGATGACGCGCGAGGAGGTCTTTCGCGCCACCGGACCCACGGTCTCGTCGTCCTCCGACATTCGCATCGGCATGACCCGCGACGGGCGCATCACCGCAGCCGAGGCCCGGCTGCGCTATTCCGGCGGGGCCTTCCCCTGCGGCACCGTCGAGATGGGCGCCCAGGCGGCCTTTGCCGCCTATGATCTGGCGGCGGTGCGCACGCAGGGCTGGAACGTCCTGACCAACCGTCCCAAGGAGGCCGCCTATCGCGCCCCCGGCGCGCCGCAGGCGGTCTATGCCGTCGAAAGCGTCGTCGACGAATTGTGCCAGAAGCTCGAACTCGACCCGCTCGAGGTGCGGATCCTGAACGCTGCGCGCAAGGGCACCCGTTCGGCCTATGGGCCGACCTTCGACGACATCGGCCTGTTGGCCACGCTCGAGGCCGCCCGCGCCCATCCCCATTATACCGCGCCGCTCGGCCCCGGTCAGGCGCGGGGCCTGTCGTGCGGCTTCTGGTTCAATTTCGGCGGCAATACCTGCGTGTCGCTCAACATCAATACCGACGGCACCGTCGGCGTGACCGAGGGCAACCCCGATATCGGCGGCAGCCGCGCCTCGATCTCGATGATGGCGGCCGAGGAGCTGGGCATTCCCTACGATCGGGTGCGCACAACCGTCGCCGATACCGCGACGCTGGGCTACAACGACGTCACCGACGGCAGCCGGGTGACCTTCTCGGTCGGGCTGGCCACGATCCTTGCCGCGCGCGACGCCAAGGCCAGAATGTGCGCGCGTGCGGCCCGGATCTGGGGGATCGAGCCCGATGCGGTGGAATGGGTCGACGGCGCGGCGCGGCCGGCCGGGCCCAACGCCGGGCAATTCCCGCCGATGAGCCTGGCCGAGATCGCCGCGCTGTCCTTCGAGACGGGCGGCCCCATCGCCGGGCATCACGAATTCAACGCCGATGGCGCCGGCGTGAGCTTTGGCGTGCATCTCGTTGATGTGGAAGTGGATTCCGATACCGGCGCCACGAAGGTGCTGCGCTATACGGTGTTTCAGGATGCGGGCAAGGCGGTGCATCCGGACTATGTCGAGGGCCAGATGCAGGGCGGGGCCGCGCAGGGTATCGGCTGGGCGCTGAACGAAGAATATGTCTATGGCGCGGACGGGCGTCTGCAGAATGCGGGCTTTCTGGACTACCGTGTTCCCGTGGCCTCGGACCTGCCGCCGATCGAGACGGTGATCCTCGAGATCCCGAACCCGGGTCATCCCTATGGCGTGCGCGGTGTGGGCGAAACGCCGATCGTTCCGCCGCTGGCCGCGATTTCCAATGCCGTCTCGCGCGCCGTGGGCATCCGCATGCAGGCGTTGCCGCTGTCGCCCGTGCGCCTTCGCGCGGCGATCGCGGCGGCGGGCGACGCGGCCGGCAATGCGGCGGGCTGAACGGAGGCGGGGTGATGGTTCGCGTGCGGCTGTGGGGATCACTGCGCACCGCAACGGGCGGCGCGACCGAGATCGACGTGAAGGCGCGCAACTTCAAGGAGTTGAAGGACGAACTTTCAGAGCGCTTCCCGGATCTGAGGCCGCAGATTGAGCGCGGCGTATCGCTTGCCGTCGACGGGCGGGTCTATCGTGACGCCTGGTTCACCAGTTTCGGTCCCGACAGCGAGGTCGTGCTGATGCCCTATATGGCTGGCGGATAAGCCACCGCTTTTGCTGGCCGGCGGTCCGGATCATGCCGATGAGATCCGGATCATGCCGCCAAAACAGCTGGGTCGCCGGCGATTCTAATGTTTTACTGTAGATATATTGTGTAATGCACTGACAATAAAGAATATGGAGCAAGACGCCGTGACCGCAGCCCATCCATCCCGGCCCGGCCCGGCCGTCCTGTGCATTGGCGAGGCGATGGTCGAACTGGTGCTGCCGGCGAAGGCCGGTGGCGCCCCGCGGCTCGGCTTTGCGGGCGATACGCTCAACACCGCGGTCTATCTGCGGCGGGCGCTGGGGGCCGGCGGGCGGGTCGCCTATCTGTCGCGGGTGGGGCGCGATCCGCTGTCGCGGGGGATGCTCGATTTCATCGCCGGAACCGGGGTGGAGACGGGCCTTATTGGCCGCGATCCCGAACGCCTGCCGGGGCTTTATGCGATCAGC
>JASBUM010000509.1 GCA_030147905.1 Acidimangrovimonas sp. | reverse complement strand
ATGCTCGAGGAGACCACCCAGGTGCCGATCCTGATCGGCCGGCCCGAGGTGGTGGCGCGGCGCTGCGAACGGGCCGGGCTGCCGATCCGGCCGGGGCGCGATTTCGCCATCGTCAACCCCGAGAACGACCCGCGCTACCGCGATTACTGGGAAACCTATCATACGCTTATGCAGCGCCGCGGCGTCACCCCCGACATTGCCAAGGCCGTGATGCGCACCAATTCCACCGCCATCGCCGCGGTCATGGTCCATCGCGACGAGGCCGACAGCCTGATCTGCGGCACCTTCGGCCAGTATCTGTGGCATCTCAACTACGTCCGTCAGGTGCTCGCCCGCGGCGGGCTGCATCCGGTGGGCGCGCTGTCGCTGATGCTGATGGAGGACGGGCCGCTCTTCATCGCCGATACCCAGGTCAATCCCGAGCCGACGCCCGAACAGATCGTCGAAACGGTGATCGGCGCCGCGCGTCACGTCCGCCGCTTCGGGATCGTGCCGAAGATCGCGCTGTGTTCGCATTCGCAATTCGGCAATCTCGATACCTCTTCGGGGCTTACGATGCGCGCGGCGATGGAGGCGCTGGAACTGCGCGAGCCGGATTTCGATTTCGAGGGCGAAATGCCGATCGATTCCGCGCTCGACCCCGAACAGCGTGCCCGGGTCTTCCCCAATGCGCGGTTCGAGGGCGCGGCCAACGTCCTCGTCTTCGCCAATACCGATGCCGCCAACGGGGTCCGCAACATTCTCAAGACCCGCGCGAACGGGCTCGAGATCGGGCCGATCCTGATCGGCATGGGCAACCGCGCGCATATCGTCACCCCCTCGACCACCGCGCGCGGGCTTCTCAACGTCGCCGCCATCGCCGGCACGCCGGTGTCGATCTACGGCTGATCGGGGTCGGCGTCGGCGCGGCTGGTGACCGGCGAACCCGGCCCGCCGCGCTTGCCTCGACGCGGCGCAGCGCGTTAGATGCCACGCGGGAGGAGGAGCCCGCCATGAACACCGTCGCCACCGCCGCCGGCACGACCTATGCCGAAACCTATGCCGCCTGGCAGGCCGATCCGGAAGGGTTCTGGATGCGCGCAGCCGAGGCCATCGACTGGGATGCCGCGCCCAGCCGCGCGCTTTTCGCCGAGCGGGCGCCGTTCTACGAATGGTTCAAGGATGCGCGCGTCAACACCTGCTGGAACGCGGTCGACCGCCATGTCGCCGCCGGCCACGGCGACCGGATCGCGCTGATCCACGACAGCCCGGTGACCGAAAGCCGGCTGAAGATCACCTATGCCGAATTGCAGGCCCGCGTCGCCCGGCTGGCGGGCGCGCTGGCCGCGCGCGGGATCGGCATGGGCGATCGCGTCATCATCTACATGCCGATGGTCCCCGAGGCGATCGAGGCGATGCTTGCCTGCGCCCGCATCGGCGCGGTGCATTCGGTGGTCTTCGGCGGTTTCGCCGCGCGCGAACTCGCGACCCGGATCGACGACGCCAGGCCACGCGCGATCCTCGCCGCCTCCTGCGGGATCGAGCCGGGCCGCGTGGTCGCGTATAAACCGCTTCTCGACGCCGCCATCGACCAGGCCGCGAACAAGCCCGAATTCTGTGTGATCTTGCAGCGCGACAGGCAAACGGCGCAGTTGATCGCCGGCAGCGACATCGAATGGGACGCATTTCAGGCGGGCGCGGCGCCGGCCGATTGCGTCGCGGTATCCGGCGATCATCCGGCCTATATCCTCTACACCTCGGGGACCACCGGCCAGCCCAAGGGCGTGGTGCGCCCGACCGCCGGCCATCTCGTCGCCCTGCACTGGTCGATGAAGAACATCTTCGGCGTCGACCCGGGCGAGGTGTTCTGGGCCGCCTCCGATGTCGGCTGGGTGGTCGGCCACAGCTACATCGCCTATGCGCCGCTTATCCACGGCAACACCAGCGTGGTCTATGAGGGCAAGCCTGTGGGCACCCCCGATGCCGGCGCCTTCTGGCGGGTGATCGCCGATCATCGCGTCGCCTGCCTCTTCACCGCCCCCACCGCCTTTCGCGCGATCAAGCGCGAGGATCCGCAGGGCGCCCGCATCGCCGAATATGATCTGTCGAGCCTGCGCGCGCTTTTTCTCGCCGGCGAACGCGCCGATCCGCCCACGCTCGACTGGGCGGCGCGGCATCTGCGGGTGCCGGTGATCGACCATTGGTGGCAGACCGAGACCGGCTGGCCCATCGTCGCCAATCCGCTGGGGATCGAGGCGCTCCCGGTCAAGCCGGGATCCTCCTCGGTGCCGATGCCGGGCTACCGGGTCGAGGTGCTCGACGCAGGGGGCCGCCCCCTGCCCGCCGGCGAATTGGGCGCGATCGCCATCCGCCTGCCCTTGCCGCCGGGCACCCTGCCGACGTTGTGGCAGGCCGAGGACCGGTTCCGCGCCGCCTATCTGTCACGCTTTCCCGGCTATTACGAGACCGGCGATGCCGGCTATCTTGATGAAGACGGCTATCTATTCGTCATGGCGCGGACCGATGACGTGATCAATGTTGCCGGGCACCGGCTGTCGACCGGCGCGATGGAGGAGGTGCTGGCCAGTCATCCCGATGTCGCCGAATGCGCGGTGATCGGGCTGGCCGATCCGCTCAAGGGCGAGGTGCCGTTGGGCTTCTTGTGTCTCAACAAGGGCTGCGCGCGGCCGACCGCGACGATCTGCGCCGAAGCGGTGGCCTTGATGCGCGAACGCATCGGCCCGGTCGCGGCATTCAAGACCGCGCTCGTGGTCGATCGGCTGCCAAAAACGCGCTCGGGCAAGATCCTGCGCGCGGCCATGGCCAGGCTTGCTGCGGGCGAGACCGTCGCGGTGCCGGCCACGATCGACGATCCGGCGATCCTCGGGGAAATCGCCGCGGCACTGGCCGGGGTCGGGCTCGGCCGGGAGAGTGGGCCCGCGGCGGGACCGGGCGGTGCCCCCGCCGCCTGAGCCGCCCGCGCAGCGAGGGCGGCGCGCATCCCGATGCGCGGGCGAAGGTCGCACGCCCCGCGGATTCTCTGATCGCAGTTGGCGAAGCCCCGCCTCTGGCGTAAGCTGGAGCGGAGAAGAAGTTCGGATGTATGATGCAGCGCATCGAAACCCGCGCAAGTGCCCTGAACACTGCGTGGCAATGGTAA
>JASBUM010000506.1 GCA_030147905.1 Acidimangrovimonas sp. | reverse complement strand
CTCATCGGCGAGGATGCACAGGATCGAATGCAGCGGCCGCACCCAGCGCAGGCTGCCCGCGCCCCAGCGCATCGACTTGGGCCACGGAAAGTTGCGGATCACCTCCTCGAGCACCTCGGCCACGATCGCCTCGGCCTGACGACCCGGCTTCACCATCGTCGCGTAGAGGAAGCTGCCCTTCTTGTCCGTGCGCGGCTCCAGATCCTCGCGCGCGACACCGGTCGCGCGGACAAAGCCGGCGATCGCCGCCTCGGGTGCGTCGGCCCGCGGGCCGCGACGTTCCTCCCGCAGGGTGGGGCTTTGCGCCGACAATTCCTCGATCACCAGCGCCAGCCGGCGCGGGGTCGAGAACACCCCGGCGGAGCGATAGGTCAGACCGGCCGCGACCAGCCCGTCGGTCACGCGCGCCTTGAGTTCCGCGCGGGCGCGCGGCTGCATCCGCGCCGGCATTTCCTCGGAAAAGAGTTCGATCAAAAGCTCGGGCATGGCATCACTCTATGGGCGAATTCGACTTCGGGGCGGCGGGGTTCAGCTGCTGCCAGGCATAGGCGCGGCCATCGGGGAAGACCGCGATCACACGATCCACTTCCGGGGCGATCCCCGCCCGCGCGAGGAAAGCGCGCGCGCGCCCCGCCTTCAGCGCCGTGCCGATCGCGCGCGCGTCGAAGCAGGAAAACCACGCCGGGGCAATCAAAGGCGTGGCGCCGCGATAGGGCTGGTACCGCGCCTCCAGCTCCGCCAACGGCTGCGCAAGCCGGAAGCAGGCCCGCAAGCGGATCGGCGACGAGGGCGCATCCACCCCGTGGAAATCGGTGACGGACAGCACCTGCGGCTTGCCGCCACCGCGCGGCACCAGCGTCATCTGCAAGCCCGGCCCCAGCGATACGCGGTGGTAATAGGCATAGACCTGCGCGTAGTAGAGGCCGCCGCCGATCACGATACCGGTCACCAGCATGATGAGGATCACCCAGCGGCCGTTCATGTCCACTGCTCCGGCCGGAGGGACGGCGCGGCCGGCCGGCGGTTGGCGCGCGATCGCACCGCCCCGCCCTGCGGCGCGCCCGATGCGGCCGGGTCTGCACGGCCGGATGCGCGGCGCCGGGCCGGCACCATGGGGCGGCGCGGCGTCATGCGCCCGCGTCCGTGTCGCGCGACGCTGCGGGCGCACCGCCGCCCGCTTCGGTCAGCACGAACGCATCGGCGCATTTCTTGGCCAGCGCCCTGACCCGGCCGATATAGGCCTGACGCTCGGTGACCGAGATCACGCCCCGCGCGTCGAGCAGGTTGAACAGGTGCGATGCCTTGATGCATTGGTCATAGGCGGGATGTGCCATCACGATCCGGCGCCCGGCGGCATCCGTTTCGGGCGCGGCCAGGATGCGTTCGCATTCGGCCTCGGCATCCTCGAAATGGCCCAGCAGCATGCCGGTATCGGCCGCATCGAAATTCCAGCGGCTGGATTCCTGTTCGGTCTGGCGGAACACGTCGCCGTAGCGCAGCGCGATCGGGCTATCGGGGTCGTTGAAGGGCATGTCCATCACGTGATCCACACCAAGGACATACATCGCCAGACGTTCGAGCCCATAGGTCAGCTCGCCCGCGACCGGGTGGCAATCATGTCCGCCCACCTGCTGGAAGTAGGTGAACTGGCTGACTTCCATCCCGTCGCACCAGACCTCCCAGCCCAGGCCCCATGCGCCCAATGTCGGACTTTCCCAATCATCCTCGACGAAGCGGATATCGTGCAGCGCCATGTCGATGCCGATCGCCTCGAGGCTGCCGAGATAGAGGTCCTGCAGATCGGGCGGCGAGGGTTTGATGATAACCTGATACTGGTAATAGTGCTGGAGCCGGTTCGGGTTCTCGCCATAGCGGCCGTCGGTCGGCCGGCGCGAGGGCTGGACATAGGCCGCGGCCCAGGCCCGCGGCCCCAGCGCGCGCAGGGTGGTGGCGGGATGGAAGGTTCCCGCGCCGACTTCCATGTCATAGGGCTGCAGCACCGCGCAGCCCTTGCCGGCCCAGTAATTCTGCAAGCGCAGGACGATCTCCTGGAACGAACGGGGGGCCTGCCGTGCCTCTGCCTGCGGTGTCTGTGCCATGTCTCACCTTGCGCAACCGCCGCCTGAATAGGCAAGCGTGCGCGCGGGGTCAATCGCTCAACCCTCTGTCGTGAGACTGGCGAAGAACCGCGGATCCAGGCTTTCGCCCTCAAAGGTCGGCCCCCGGCTCAGGAGGCTGACGGCGTCGTGGCTGTGCAGGCTTTCCTGATGCCGTGCCGCGACGCGGAAATCTCCGATCCGCGGATCTGCCTGAAGGCATGCGCAGAACGAACGCACCGCGTCCTCGACGAAGATCGGATGCGCGGCGTTGAGTTCGGCGAAAGCCTGTTCGTCCTCACGCTTGACCATCACCTGGGTTTCGGTCGGCACCGCGTCGCGGCACAGATCCACCAGATCCTCGAACCACAGGCAGGGCTGGCCCTCGGTCAGGACCGCCGAGATCCGGGCGACCGACCGTTGCGAATGCGGCGTGGCAAGCTGCCCGCGCGTGCGGCGCGCGTGTTCGGACAGTTCCAGCGAACAGGGGCAGGTCGACGAATAGACATAGTCGAGATGGATGATCCGCCGGCGCACCCCGCCCTGATCGGCCAGCTCGAGCGCGATCGTGTAATACTGATATCCCGCGAGGCCCGAACGGAGCGAGCGCACCTTCATCGGAAAGGAGAACTGCATCTGGATGCGGGCGTCGAAACTGTCGAGATGCTGCTTGTAGTCGTCCAGCGCCGCCGCGATCACCTCGAAGCTGAAGGTCCGCTCGGCATGCGCGTAGAAGCTGCGCATGATGCGGCTCATGTTGATGCCCTTCTTCTCGGCGTCGAGACTGACGGTGCCGGTAACGGCGGTCTCCAGCGTCAGATCGCCGTTGTCGCGGCTGTGGTAGCGGATCGGCAGGCGGAAATTCGAGATGCCCACGTGCTGGATCTGCTGGCGCGCGCCCACGATCATGCTGGCCGGGCCGTTCTGAAGATCGGGCAGGCCCGCGCGATAGCCCGCGTCGGCGACGAAATCGCTAGGATAGTCGCGGCTGAAATCGGGATAGAGCGGCGCGTTGATCCGCTCGGCCGGCCCCCGCGGCGCGGCCGCAAGCGCCTGCAGCAATGCCGGGATCGCGGCTTCGATCGACCGGCCGGCTGTCCGCGCATGCCCGCCGGTCGTGCCGCGGCCCTCGCCGTCCATGCCTTCCGCCTGCGCCCAGCGCCGCAGCAGCGTCAGCGCCTCCTCGGCATCCGCGCGGCTTGGCGCACCCGTTCCTTGCGGCCCCGGCTTGGTCATCGCCCAGCTCCTGTTCCCGATCACGGCGTGGATCTCTAGATAGGAACCTGCACGGACCGAGTCCAGCCCGGCCGCGCCCGCCCCGCCGGCACGGCCGCAGCGCGCGCGCACCCGGGCAGCCCGCCCGGACCGCCCCGATCAGATCGCGCCGATCAGATCGCGTCGAGCGCGCGGCGAAGATCGGACAGAAGATCCTGCGGGTCCTCCAGACCCGCGCTCAGCCGGATCAGCCCCGGCGTGATGCCGAGCTGCGCCTTCTGCTCGTCGGGCAGGCGCTGATGGGTGGTCGTCGCGGGATGGGTGGCGATGGATTTCGCATCCCCCAGATTGTTCGAGATCTTCCAGATGCGCAGCGCGTTCATGAACCGAAAGGCCGCCTCCTTGCCGGCGGCGATATCGATGGCGAGCATGGTCCCCCCCGACGCCATGACGCGCGGCGTCAGCGCATGCTGCGGATGGCTCGGATGGCCCGGATAGATCACCCGCGCCAGCCGCGGA
>JASBUM010000501.1 GCA_030147905.1 Acidimangrovimonas sp. | reverse complement strand
GCGTCTTCTCGAGTTGGGTCTTGGACTGATACTTCGATGCCGGCGCGGTGCTGCACTGGCCGGAGGCAAGCGCGGGTCCGGCAAGCAGGGCAGCAGCAGCGGTCAGGGAAAGAAAGCGATACATCGGCAAGCTCCGGTGTGTTGGCGGACGGATCCGCAGGTTCCTGTTTTCGGCACGCTGGAATCGGTGCCGGCGGGCTGGGTAGCAAGCTGGAACTGTCAGCTTGCTGACGCCCTGCGCCGGATCGGGCCGCCGCCTGCGGATCCTTGCCGGGCGGCGTGCCGGAGTCGGCGGCGTGCTGCGGATCAAGCCCCCCGCGGCGGCCCCGGCGGACCGCTGCCGTCGCCATATGCGGCTGTGCCCGCGCCGGTGCCTGCGCCCCGCGCCAAAAGGATGCGCACGCCGGCGCCCGACAGCGCGCCGGCGATTGCCGTGGGGGGCGGCGCATCGGTGACGAGGGTGCCGATCGCCCCCGGCGGCGCGAGCCGGATCGGCGCCTGCCTGCCGAATTTCGTCGCGTCCACCGCCATCAGGCTGTGCCCGGCGCGTTCCAGGATGGCGCGGGAAAACTCCGCCTCGCGCAGATCATGCAGCAGGAAGCCGGCCTCGGCCGTCACGGCTGCGGCCGAGAGCACGGCAAAATCTACCCGGAACTGGCGCACGAAGGCCAGAGCCTCGGCACCGAAGGCGCCGCCGTCATGCGCGCGCAGCGCGCCGCCTGCCATGAAGACCCGGTTGCCACCGTTCCCGACCAGCGCCTGGGCCACCGCGAGCGAGTTCGTCACCACCATCAGGCTGCGGTGTCCGCGCAGCGCCTGGGCCACATGCGCGGTGGTGGAGCCGACATCGAGAAACAGCGAGGCGGCGTCGGGGATCATGGCGGCGACAGCGCGGGCGATGCGCCGCTTGCGCACGGGGTTTTCGGCCATGCGACGGGCAAAGCTGGGCTCGGCCGACCATTCGGCCAGATGCACGCCGCCATGGACCCGCACCACGCGGCCTTGCGCCACCAGCGGGCGCAGGTTGCGCCGGACCGTCTCTTCGCTGACGCCCAGCCGGCGCGCCAGTTCGGAGATGCGCGCGCTGCCGCTCTGGCCAAGCGCCTGAAGGATCTCGAAGCCGCGCGATGCCTGATTCATGCGAAAGATGATGCCCGAATCCACATCCGATTCAACAAAAACACTCGAAATGCTACATAAAGCTACAAAGATATTGACCCTGCCCAGGCCGGTTTTCCAGGATGAGGCTGCCCAACCGGATCAGGCAGGCCCAGCATGACGGACCCTCCTACAGGTGCGACGGACCGCGGCGCGGAGCCGGCCGGTGTCGCCGCGGGCCGAAGGAGCCCGGAGGCGGGCGCCATTCCCGCCGCCCCGCCGCCCATGGTGGGGGTTGGCGCGCCGGACCCGGTTGCCCGGGTGCGCGCGCTCCCGATCTGGAGCGGCGCGGTGGATCCGCAGCCGCTCGGGGGCGGGATCACCAATCTCAACTTCGTGGTGGAGGACGGCGCGCGCCGGCTGGTGGTGCGCATCGGCGGGGACATTCCCGAACATCACATCCTGCGCTTCAACGAATTGTCGGCAAGCCGGGCCGCCCATGCTGCCGGCATCTCGCCTGCCGTGCGGTACCACGAGCCGGGAGTGCTGGTCATCGATCACATCGACGGGCGCACCCTCTCTGCGCCCGATCTGCGCCGGCCCGCGACGCTCGCGCGTGTGGTCGCGCTGTTGCGGCGCGCCCATGACACGGTCGCACTTCATCTGCGCGGGCCGGCGCTCGTCTTCTGGGTGTTCCACGTCATCCGCGATTACGGCGCGCGGTTGCAGGCCGAGGGCAGCCGCCATGCCCCGCTTTTGCCCGCGCTTCTCGACCAGGCGCAGGCGCTCGAAGAGGCCGTGGGGCGCGTGGACCTTGTCTTCGCGCACAACGACCTTCTGGCCGCCAACATCATCGACGACGGCGCCCGGCTGTGGCTGATCGACTGGGATTACGCCGGCTTCAACTCGCCGCTGTTCGATCTGGGCGGGCTCGCTGCGAACAACGGCCTCGACCCCGAGGCCGAGGCCCGGATGCTGGGCCTCTATTCCGGCGCATCGCCCGATGATGCGCTCTGGCGACGGTACCGCGCGATGAAGGCCGCCGCCGCGCTGCGCGAAAGCCTGTGGAGCATGGTCTCGGAGCGGCATTCGGCGCTCGAGGTGGATTACGCCGCCTATACTGAGGAGACACTGGAGCGATACCGCAGCGCCTGGGCCAGCTTCCGCGGCGGCTGACCGTGCGGGCATCGCGCGCAAGCCCCGCGCCGCTTCCCCCTCTGGCCACCCGCCCCGCCACCCGGCCCCTAGCGCCACTATCCGCCGAGATCAGCATGACCCGTTCCGCCCTTCCCGATTCCGCCCGCACCGTCATCATCGGCGGTGGCATCGTCGGCTGCTCCACCGCCTATCATCTGGGGCAGATGGGACAGACCGATACCCTCTTGCTTGAACGCGCCAAGCTGACCTCGGGCACCACCTTCCATGCCGCGGGCCTTGTCGGTCAGCTTCGCAGCGTGGCCAACATCACCCGGCTGCTGACCTATTCGGTCGATCTCTATCGCCGGCTGGAGGCCGAGACCGGCCTTTCGACGGGCTGGAAGATGAACGGCGGGCTGCGGCTGGCCGCGACCCCAGAGCGGTGGCAGGAACTGCGCCGGCAGGCGACGACGGCACGTTCCTTCGGGCTCGACATGGCGTTGCTGACGCCCGCGGAGGCGCGCGACCTGTGGCCGCTGATGACGGTCGACGACCTCGTCGGCGCGGCGTTCCTTCCGACCGACGGGCAGGCCAATCCCTCCGACATCACCATGGCCCTTGCGCGCGGGGCCCGCGGCGCCGGCGTTGCGCTCCACGAGGATGCCCCCGTGCGCCGGATCCTGACCGAGGACGGACGGCTGCGCGGGGTCGAGATGGAGGACGGCCACGTCATCAGCTGTGAAAAGCTCGTGCTTTGCGCCGGGCAGTGGACGCGCGCGCTGGCTGCCGCGGTCGGCGTCAACGTGCCGCTGGTCTCGGTCGAGCACCAATATCTGGTCACCGAGGCGATCGCCGGTGTCACGCCCGACCTTCCGACCCTGCGCGACCCCGACCGGCTGACCTACTGGAAGGAAGAGGTGGGCGGGCTGGTGATGGGCGGCTACGAGCCCGATCCGAAGCCCTGGGCCCTGCAGGGTATTCCCGAGGGGTTCCACTACCGGTTGCTGCCGCCTGACTTCGACCGCTTCGAGCAATTCATGGCGCCGGCCATCGGGCGCGTGCCGGCGCTGGCCGAAGCGGGCGTCAAGACCATGGTCAACGGTCCCGAAAGCTTCACCCCCGACGGCAATTTCATCCTCGGCGAGGCGCCGGGCCTGCGCGGGCTG
>JASBUM010000639.1 GCA_030147905.1 Acidimangrovimonas sp. | reverse complement strand
CCGCGTGGCCAAGGACTTCATGAAGATGATCATGCCGTCCCATGCCAAGGTGGTGAAGCAATATGGCGAACCCATGCCGCTCTTTGCCCGCTACCAGGTCGAAAGCTACCTTTCGGCGATGTTCAACCCGGTCGTTCAGCTCAAATCCGGGGGCTATATCGTTATCGGCGTGACCGAGGCATTGGTCGCCATCGACGTCAACTCGGGTCGGGCGACGAAGGAAGGTTCGATCGAGGAAACCGCGCTCAAGACCAATCTCGAGGCGGCCGAGGAGATCGCGCGGCAATTGCGCCTGCGCGACCTTGCCGGGCTGATCGTGATCGATTTCATCGACATGGAAGAGCGCAAGAACAACGCCGCCGTCGAGAAGAAGCTGAAGGACAAGCTCAAGACCGACCGGGCGCGCATCCAGGTCGGCCGCATCTCGGGCTTTGGCCTTCTGGAGATGAGCCGTCAGCGTCTGCGCCCCGGCATGATCGAGGCGACCACCGCGCCGTGCCCGCATTGCCACGGCACCGGGCTGATCCGCTCCGACGACAATCTGGCGCTGTCGATCCTGCGCCAGCTGGAGGAGGAGGGCACCCGCAAGCGTGCCCGCGAGGTCTTGCTGCGCGCGCCGGTGGCGATCATCAATTTCCTCGTCAACCACAAGCGCGAGAACATCGCCCAGATCGAGCAGCGCTTCGGCCTTGCCGTCCGGCTGGAGGCTGATCCCTCGCTGATCAGCCCCGATTTCGCGATCGAGCGTTTCAAGACCGCCACCCGCGCGGTGCCCGAAGTCAGCAGCCACGTCGTGTCGATCGACGCCTCGGTGATGGAGGCGCTCGATGCCGCCGAGGCGGAGGCCGAAGCCGAAGCCGAAGTGGAGGCGGAAGTCGAGGCGCAGCGAGGCGTCGAAGAGGAGGTGTCGGGAGGCGACGAAGGCGAGGGCAGCCCGGCCAAGCGCAAGCGGCGCCGGCGGCGCCGGCGGCGCGGCGGCGGGCAGGGTGCGGCGGGTGAGACCGCAGCGAACCAGCCCGAAGGCGCCGAGGGCGAGGGCTCCGACGGCATGTCCGAAGCGCGGACAGATGTGGCGGAGAACGCGCATGACGGTGTGGCCGCGCAGGGCGATGCCGCCGCTTCCGAAGCGCCTTCCGAGGCCGAGGAAGGGCAGGAGTCCGGCGGGGCCGTAGCCACGGCTGAAACGGCTGAAGAGGCGCCTGCCGCGAAGAAGAAGCCCGCGCGCCGGCGCAGCCGCCGCGGCGCCAAGGCCGAGTCTGCGGAGGCATCCGAGACCGCCACCGATGCGCCGATGGCCGAAGACCCGGCGCCCGATACGACGCCCGATGCCCTGCCCGACGGGGTAGCTGCGGGAGCCGTCGAGACGCCGGCATCCGAAGCCGAGATCGAGGCGCCGGCGGCGGAGGCGCCCAAACCGGCGCGCAGGCGCCGCAAGACGGCTGCAAAGTCCGCCGCGGCCGCCGTGCCGGATGCCGCCGACGCCCCGGCACAGGCCGCGGAGGCCCCGGCGCCGGACGCACCCGCGCCCGAGGAGGCCGAGAAGCCGGCCGCGAAGAAAAAGGCCGCCCCGCGCAAGCGTGCGCCGCGCAAGACCGCGGCCCAGAAGGCGGCCGAAGCGGCCGCGCTGGCGGAGACCGAGGTGCCTGTCGCGGCCGAACCCGCGCCTGAGCCGGCCGTGCCTGAACTGGCGATGAACGGCGAGGAGCAGGGTGGCAAGGCGGAGACCCCCGCAGCCGCGCCCGCGGCCGCCCCCGTGCAGGGGGCCGAGCGGCAGGCGGCGGCGAATGCGGATGGAGACGTCCTGCAGGACGAGGAGCCTTCGCGTCAGGAAACCACGGCGCAGGACGATCAGCCCAAGCGCCGGGGCTGGTGGTCGACC
>JASBUM010000496.1 GCA_030147905.1 Acidimangrovimonas sp. | reverse complement strand
CAGCGCGCGATCATGAAGTCGATGAACAGCCGGGTCTTGGGGTCCTTCAGGCGCCGGTGCGGATAAAGGCAGGACAATTGCACGGGCAGCGGGGGGGAGGCGGCGGCGACCGGCACCAAACGCCCGTCGCGCAGAAAGTCGGCAATTTCGAAGATCGGCTTCATGACGATCCCGTGGCCCTCGAGCGCCCAGTTCGTCAGCACGTCGCCGTCATCGGATTCGAACGGGCCGGTGATCTCGAAACGTCGCGGCCCCTCGGCAGTCTGCAATGTCCACTGGAATTCCTTCGCGCCGGGAAAGCGCAGGTTCAGGCAGTCGTGACGCTCGCGCACAAGCGCCCAGCCGTCCTCGGGCATGCCGCGACGGGCGACATAGGCGGGTGAGGCGCACAGGATGCGCGGGCAGTCGGCCACCACCCGCAGCTTGAGGTTGCTGTCGTCCAGAAGCCCGAGGTGAAAGGCCAGGTCCAGCCCCTCGGCGGTGAGGTCGATGGCGCGGTCCGACAGTCGCAGCCGCACGTCGATCTGGGGATACTCGGCCTTGAACGCGGGCACGTGCGGGGCGATCAGCCGCCGCCCTATGCCCAGGGGTGCTGCGACGAAGAGCGTGCCGCGGGGATTGCGCGCGGCATCCAGCACCGTGGCCTCGGCCGCGGCGATGGCGTCGAGAACGCGCTGCGCGCCCTCGTAGAACATGCGCCCGCTTTCGGTGGGCTTGAGGCTGCGCGTGGTGCGGTTGAAGAGCCGCACGCCGAGGTGCTTCTCAAGGTCCGAGATCCGCGCCGAGGCCACCGCGGGCGAGGTGCGCTGATCGCGGGCCGCGGCGCTCATGCTGCCCAGTTCGTAGACGCGCACGAACATGCGAAGGTTGTTCACGTAGGACATGGCGATTTTCTGGCCTGGTTTGAAAGTCCTCTGCCATTTGACGGATTAACAGAAAGCCGATCGCCGGTATAGCGTTGGAAGGCGGCTCGGGTGTCCGGCGCGGCGTGCGGCAGGGGTGCGGCTTCGATGCGACGCCGCGCCCCGACCGGAGCGCGGCCACAAGGGCGGGCGCGGCGGTTATCGGCGCGGTCATCGGCGCGGGCAGGGGCAAGGCGGGAGTCTGGGGATGTATGATTACGCGGTGCTGTGGAGCTGGCTCGAATTCGCGGTGCGCTGGACCCATGTCATCACCGCGATCGCCTGGATCGGGTCGTCGTTCTACTTCATCGCGCTCGATCTCGGGCTGAACCGCGATCGCGAACTGGCAAGCGGCGCCGACGGCGAGGAATGGCAGGTTCACGGCGGCGGTTTCTACCACATCCAGAAATACCTGGTGGCCCCCGAGGCGATGCCCGAGCACCTGACATGGTTCAAGTGGGAATCCTACATGACCTGGGTGTCGGGCTTCACGCTGCTGGTGATGATCTACTACTTCGGCGCCCACATCTACCTTATCGACCCGGCGGTGATGCCGCTGAGCGTGCCCGAGGCGATCGGCATCTCGGCAGGTTCGCTGGTCCTCGGCTGGATCGTCTACGATCAGATCTGCAAGTCGCGTTTCGGCAATGACAATACCCGGCTGATGATCGGTCTCTACGTTCTTCTGGTGGCCATGGCCTGGGGCTATACCCATGTCTTCTCGGGGCGCGCGGCGCTCTTGCATCTGGGGGCGTTCACCGCGACGATCATGGTCGCCAATGTCTTCGTGACCATCATTCCCAACCAGAAGATCGTCGTCGCCGATCTGATCGCGGGTCGCGCGCCCGATCCGAAATACGGCCGCATCGCCAAGCAGCGCTCGACCCACAACAACTACCTGACGCTGCCGGTGCTGTTTCTGATGCTGTCGAACCATTACCCGCTGGCCTTCGCGACGAAATACAACTGGGTCATCGCGAGCCTGGTCTTCCTGATGGGCGTCACCATCCGGCACTATTTCAACACCCGCCACGCGCGCAAGGGCAACCCGACCTGGACCTGGCTGGTGACCGCGCTGATCTTCGTCGTCATCGCCTGGCTCTCGACCGCGCCGATGTTCTTCGCGGACCGGAAGCAGGGCGCGCTTCCCGCCGACGCGGCAGCGCATCGCTTTGCCGCGGCGCCGGGTTTTGCCAAGGTGGCCGACATCGTGCAGTCGCGTTGTTCGATGTGCCACGCGCAGGATCCGATGTATCCCGGCATCCGCTGGGCGCCCAAGGGCGTGCGGCTGGACACCCCGGCCGAGGTCGCGCGCGAGGCGCCGCGCATCTACCTGATGGCGGGCATGAGCGATGCCATGCCGCCGGCCAATGTCAGCATGATGACGCA
>JASBUM010000492.1 GCA_030147905.1 Acidimangrovimonas sp. | reverse complement strand
GCCCAAGCGCGGGGAAGGAAGGCATAGGCCGACATGCCCGCCGGTGCCGAATTCGGATCGAGCGGGGTTGCGACATGCCGGTGATGGACCAGCCGGTGGGCCGAGGCGTGATGGCCGAAGAGCAGGCTGATGAACACCCAGCGGCCCAGCCTTTCCAGACGTCTTTCGGGGCAGTGGATCAGTTCATGCGCGTTGGCATTGCTGACCTGGCCGAAGAACAGGCCGAAGGCGAAAAAGGCAACGACCCGATCGGGCATGGACAGGCCGTTGGCCCCCGATACCGCCCAGACCGCGATCAGCAGCAACAGGAAATGGCCCGTCGCCAGCAACTCCGACAGGCGCCGCGCCAGCAGCGCCGTCGTCTCGGCCCCGGTCGCCTGGACGCCTGGAGACGGGGCAAGCGCATCGAGGCCGGGCACCACGAGGACAAGCCAGGCCAGCGCCGCCCACAGCCAGACGCCGCCGGTCATGCCCCCGGCCACCAGCAGGGCCGCGGGCGTCAGCGTCACCAGGGCGGTCAGGGAAAGATGGCGGGGCATCTGTGCGGATGGCCTTTGGCGCGGGCCGACCCGTGCTGGGCGGCGGTAAACGGGGGCCCGGCAGCCGGTCGGACGAGTGTCGGGACCGAGTATCGCTCGCACGGGGCCGGTTTCCAAGGGCCCGTCGCGATCGCCGCGCCATGCCCGCGCCATGCCCGCACCGTGCCCGACGGCGCCGAGTGCCGCCGGGCGTTGGCCAAAGCCGCACCTTCCGCGGGCGGGGCGGCCAGCCCCTCCGGCCGGTGGCGCGACACGCGCTGTCGTTCGTCCCGCCGCCTTGGCAGCATAGCGGGCGCCCCAAGGCGTGGTGCTGCGGGGCGGGGGCGGTCTTCCATCTTGCCCGGCTTCGGTTTAGGCAGGTCGGAAGCGTTCCGGCGGGGCCGGGGCACCCTGTACGAGAGGTGGTGGCGCGATGTCTTTTTTCAGGAAGCTGCGCGAGCGGCTGGGGAAATCCTAGGCGCAGATCGACGCGGGGCTTGACGCGCTGGTCGGCGGTGCTGCGGATCCGTCGGTGCCGGGGTCGGACGCGGCCGGGGATCCGGCGGATGCGGCGACCGCCGCTCCGCCGACGACGGAGGGCGCGCATGCGATGGAAGGCGGCCGGCTGGGCCGCGGGATCGAGCGGCACGCAGGCGGCAGCCGGGTCTTCGACGATGCGATGCTCGAGGAACTGGAAGAGCTGTTGATCCAGACCGACATGGGTGTCGAGACGGCGCTGCGCGTAGCCGCCAACATCGCCGAGGGCCGTTTCGGGCGCCGCATCGGGGCGGATTCGCTCAAGCGGCTTCTGGCGGCGGAAATCGCGCGCATCATGGAGCCGGTGGCGCGGCCGCTGCCGCTTTACACCAGCCGGCCGCAGGTGGTGCTCGTGGTGGGCGTCAACGGGTCGGGCAAGACCACGACGATCGGCAAGCTGGCCAGCCAGTTCCGGGCCGCGGGCAAATCCGTGGTCATCGCCGCGGGCGATACCTTCCGCGCCGCGGCGGTGGAGCAGTTGCAGGTCTGGGGCGACCGTGCGGGCGTTCCGGTGATGACCGCGCCCGAGGGCAGCGATCCCGCCAGCCTTGCCTTCGACGCGATGACGCGCGCCCAGGCCGAGGGCGCGGACCTGCTGCTGATCGATACCGCCGGGCGCTTGCAGAACCGTGCCGACCTGATGGAGGAACTGGCCAAGATCGTCCGCGTCATCCGCAAGAAGGATCCGGAGGCGCCGCACAATACGCTGCTGGTGCTTGACGCCACCACGGGACAGAACGCGATCAGCCAGGTCGAGACCTTCCGCAAGCTCGCCGACGTGTCGGGACTGGTGATGACCAAGCTCGACGGCACCGCACGCGGGGGGGTGCTGGTCGCACTTGCGGATCGCTTCGGGCTGCCGATCCATGCCATCGGCGTGGGCGAGCAGATCGACGACCTTGCCGCCTTCGACCCGCAGGAATTCGCCGCCGCGCTCGTCGGGCTGGACGGCTAGCGCGATGGTTGCCGCAGGGGCGCCGGGGCGGCCGCGGGATGTGGATGGTGGCGGCGCGGCGCGCCCGTGGTGGCGGCATGCACCGGCCGCGCGGCTGCGAGGCATTTCATGAGCGCGGGAATCGTCGCCCTGACGGGCACGGCGGCCGGCCATCAGCTGGCACTGGCGCTGGCGCTTTTCGCGGCGGTTCTGCATGCCGCCTTCGGAGCCTTGCAGAAGGGCCGCCACGACCCCTGGGTGTCGCGCGCGGCGATCGACGGAAGTTACGGGCTGATGTCGCTGCCGCTGGCGCTGTTTCTGGTGCCCCCGCCCTCGCCGCGGCTGTGGCTGATCCTGGCGGGCGCTTTCGTGATCCACGTCGGCTACAAGCTGATGCAGGCGGCAGCCTACAGCCGCGGGGCCTATACGGTGGTCTACCCGGTCGTGCGCGGGACGGGACCGCTCTTTACCGTGATCGGTGCCACCTTCATCTTCGCCGAGCGATATACGCCGCTGCAATGGGGCGGGGTGGCGATGCTGGTGGGCGGGATCTTCGGGCTGGCATGGTACAATCTGCGCCATGTCGCCATCGACCGCGAAAGCCTGGCCCCCGCCCTGAAGCTGGCCTTCCTGACCGGCGGGTTCGTGGCGCTCTATACCACCTATGATGCCTATGGCATTCGTGCCGCCACCGATCCGTTCACCTTCCTGGCCTGGTTCTTCACCATCGACGGCATTTTCATGCCGCTCTACACGTGGAAGCGGCTGCGGCGGCTGCCCCGGCACGAACTGCTTCCGCTGGCCCGGCGTGGCGTCTTCGGCGCGATCGTCGCCTGGGCCTCGTTCGGCTCCATCATGATGGCAACGCGGATCGATACCGTCGGCCGCGCGGCGGTTCTGCGCGAGACATCCACGGTCTTCGCCGCCATTATCGGCTATGTCTTTCTCAAGGAGACGGTCGGGCCGCGGCGGCTGCTTCTGATGGCCCTGATCGCCGCCGGCGCCGTCGTGGTCGAGATCGGCGGATAGAGCGGAGCGCCGCAAGGCCGGGCGGGGCCTGGCGTCCTGCACCGCGGCGCGCGTGAAAGATTGTGACTGGCCTTGGCGCCCTGCGCGGCCTAAGCGGGGGAGCAGCACGCCAACCCCGGAGCAGAGCATGAGCCGAAAGCCCGTCAATCCCGTCCTGAAACTGGTGATCGAGCTGGGGCCGATCGTCCTGTTCTTCCTGGGTTATTCGCGCCTGAAGGGGCAGTTCTTCACCTTCGCGGGCGTCAAATACGACGGCTTCATCGTCGTGACCGCGGCCTTCATTCCGCTGATGGTCCTGTCCAGTGCGCTCCTGTGGTGGCTGACGGGGCGGCTGTCGAAGATGCAGATCGCGACCCTTGTGCTGGTGGTCGTCTTCGGCGGGCTGTCGGTCTGGTTCAATGACGAGGCCTTCTTCAAGATGAAGCCCACGGTCATCTACCTGCTGTTTGCGGGGGTGCTGGGCTTTGGCCTGATGCGGGGCAAGTCCTATCTGCGCTGGGTGATGGAGGAGATGGTGCCGATGGCCGACGAGGGCTGGATGATCCTGACCCGGCGGGTGGCGTGGTTCTTTCTTGCGCTCGCGGTCGCCAACGAGATCGTCTGGCGCACGATGTCGACCAGCGACTGGGTGACCTTCAAGACCTTCGTTCTGACGATCGCGCTCTTTGCCTTCTTCATGGGGCAGGGGCGGCTGATGGCGCGTTACGCGCTGCCGGCCGACAGCAAGGACGACGGCAAGGAGTGAGCGCGAGCGGCGCGAGCGGCGGCGAGGAGTAAGCGCGAGCGGCGGGCTCCGGCCCGGACCGGGGCCCGAGGGCTCGGCCGGGCTGGTGGAGGCGTCGGACCCGGACCCGGGGCAGGGATGGATACCGACCGATAAGGCGCGCAGCCGGCTGCGCCGGAGCGTGCCGCGCAGCCGGCTGCGAGCCCGGGCCGCCTACCAGACGCCCGGAACCAGCCGCCAGGGCGTGCGCAGCTTATAGGCGGCATAGCCCGGAAGGTCGCGTTCCAGCAGCTTTTCCTCGAAGCCGATGCGCAGTGCCACCATCCCGGCGATCACCAGCCCCAGCGCAAAGCTGAGCCAGCTTCCCAGCACCAGCGAGGCGCATAGCTGATAGGCGATCGTCACGGCGTAGAACGGGTGACGCACGATCGCATAGGCGCCGCTGTCCACCACGCGGTGGCCGCGGTCGTTCTGCACATGCACGCAGGTCGTCAGATAGGGGTTCTGGCGCATGGTCTGATAGCCCATCCAAGTGGCGACCGGAATGAACAGGGCCGCCGCCACGCGCAGGCTCATCGGGACATGGCTCCAGTCGTGGCGAACCGAATCGTAGCCGGCCAGCAGCGCCCACAGCAGCATCATCAGCGTGTGCAGCGGGACGAAGAGACGGTCGGCGAGCGGCTGGCCCTTGGGCGAGAGCTTGGTGCGCTCGTTCACCAGGGCCGGATCGTGGCGCACCAGCGCGATCACCGCCGGAATGATCGATACCGTCACCAGCATCAGGAAGACCCAGCCGCCCTCCCAGTGCACAGTGCCGGCGCCGAAGAACAGCAGGAAGGCGATGACGAAGAACTCGAACAGGATCACGAGGGTGATCTTGACGGCGATGAGGGCGAAGTCGCGGGGCGATATGTCTGAATGCGTGGACAACGGGCTGTGCTTGCTTGGTTTTTCTAACAGGGTTCAGTTGGTCTTGAAGAGGACGCCGTGGGATTCGCTTCTGCGGGCGAGATCGCCGCGCTTCTCGGCGGCGAGGGCACGGCCAGCCTTCACGCCGGGGCGGGCGGCCATGTCATCGAGCCAGCGCGCCATGTTCGGCTTGTCGTCGAGGGTCTGTTGCTGACCCTCCCACAGCGAGGCCCACGGCCAGATCGCGAAATCGGCGATCGAGACGAAATCGCCGGCGACATGGCTGTGCCGTCCAAGTTGCCGGTCGAGCACGCCGTAAAGGCGGGCAACCTCGGCACGATAGCGGTTCTTGGCATAGGGCAGATCGTTGGGCGGATCCATCGCCGGGGCGTATTTCAGGAAATGATGCGCCTGACCCGCCATCGGGCCAAGCCCGCCCATCTGCCACATCAGCCATTGCTCGACGGCGATCTGCTCGCGCATATCGCTGCCGTAGAATTTCCCGGTCTTGCGGGCGAGGTACTGAAGGATCGCCCCGGATTCGAACAGGCTGACCGGCGCGCCATCGGGGCCTTCGGGGTCGACGATCGCCGGCATCCGGTTGTTGGGCGAGATCTTCAGGAACTCGGGCTTGAACTGATCGCCGGCGCCGATGTCCACCAGGTTGAGGTTGTAGGGAAGTCCCATTTCCTCAAGCGTGATGGACACTTTCCAGCCATTGGGCGTGGGCCAGAAATGCAGTTCGATGGGCGCTGGCATGATCGTGAGGTTCCGGAGAATGAAATCGACCCTATAGTGACGCTTTTTGTCGCAGAGGCAAGGCCACCCCGAAAACCGGCCGCGCAAGAAGCCGTGACCGCCGGGGCGGGGTGGCGTGCGCCCGTGCCGTCCGGGCGGCGGTCAGCTCTGCGCCCGTCAGTCGCCCGTCGAGCAGCGCGCGATAGAGCGGAAAGACCCCCGGGCGCAGATAGAGGCTCCAGTGGCAGATCCGTCGCGCGGGCGATGCCACCGGATAGCCCAGCATGGCCAGCCGTGCCAGCGTTGCCGGATCGTCCAGCGCCAGATCCGCCCATCCGGGATGCGCGCAGCCCAGCCCGAACCCCAGCGCGGTATCGGCGCGTGCGGGCAGCAGGCGTTCCACGAGGAAATCGAAGGCCGCGTTTTCCGCGCTGGTGACGTTGATGACCGTCGCGCCCCGCCCGGCCGGCCCGTCCAGGGCCGCGTGGGCCGGGCGGCGCAGCTCCGCCGCGGCGAGAAGGACCGCGCAATCCAGATGCGGCGCCGTCATTTCGGCCAGCGCCTGAAGGACCACCCGCGCGCCAAGGCTGTGGGCGATCGCGGTGATGCGCAGATCCGGGCGCTGGCGCGCGATATCGCCGGCCAGCGCGGCCATGGCGCGGCCGGCCCGGGCCGCCTCGGCATAGGCATGCCAGATCGAGCGCCGGGCCTGCCAGCCGAAGGCGATGGCCAGCCCCTCGTGCGCATCTCCCCGCCCGAAGCCCAGGGCGCGCGGCCAGGACAGTGCACGCCGATCCTCCAGGCCGGGATCGAGCGACAGGATGTGGCGATGCGGGTCGTCGCGCGGCGGACCGCCCGGCGCGAAACGATAGCCATGCACCATCATCACCACGAGCCCGCCCTGCGGCAGCCGTTCCAGTTCCGTACGCAGCGCCCCGGCGCCGGCCGGACAGCGGGCCGCGGTACCCGCGGCGTTGACAGCTAGATGCGGCATGGTCCCCACCCACCAGATCTTGTGCCGGTTGGTAGACTTGCCATGCGACATGGGCGTGAAGACCGCATGAAGACGTGATGACGAAGCGCGGTTGACCCGGGGCGCGAACGGGCGTAATCCGGCCGATGTGGCGATTTGTTCACCGGATTGCGGGCCACGTTAAACATTCCGCTAAAGAGGGCAGGGAGCGTATCGACACCCCCACGCCTTTCGCGGTGGGGGTTTTTTGTTGCGCGAAGGGGGCGCCAATGTCGCAGGATTGGAAAACCAGAACCCGGCTCGTCCATGGCGGCAGCCGCCGCAGTCAATATGGCGAGATGGCCGAGGCGATCTATCTGACCCAGGGGTTCGCCTATGACAGTGCCGAACAGGCCGAGGCGCGTTTCATCAAGGCCGGCGAGGACGAATTCATCTACGCCCGTTACGGCAACCCCACGGTGCGCATGTTCGAAGAGCGTATCGCCCAGGTCGAAGGCACCGAGGACGCCTTCGCCACCGCCTCGGGCATGGCGGCGGTGAACGGCGCGCTGACCTCGCAGCTTCGCGCCGGCGACCACGTCGTATCCTCGCGCGCGTTGTTCGGCTCGTGCCTTTACATCCTCGAGGAAATCCTCGGCCGGTTCGGCGTCGAGGTCAGCTTCGTCGACGGTCGCGACCTCGATCAATGGCGGGCGGCGATCCGTCCCGACACGAAGGTGGTGTTTCTGGAATCGGTTTCCAATCCGACGCTGGAGCTGATCGATATCGGTGCGGTGGCCGAACTTGCCCATGCCGTCGGCGCCACGCTGGTGGTGGACAACGTCTTCGCCACGCCGATCTTTTCGCGCGCGGTCGAACTGGGCGCCGATATCGTCGTCTATTCGACGACCAAACATATCGACGGCCAGGGCCGGGCGCTGGGCGGTGTGATCTGCGGCCGGCGCGATTTCATCCGCAAGGTGGCGGAGCCCTATCTCAAGCACACCGGCGCGTCGATGAGCCCGTTCAACGCCTGGCTCATGCTCAACGGCATGCAGACGCTCGATCTGCGCTGTCGGGCGATGGCCGATACCGCGGCAGCGCTGGCCGAGGCGCTCGCGGATGATCCGCGGCTGGCGCGGGTGATCTATCCGGGCCATCCGAGCCATCCGCAGCATGCGCTGACGCCGCGCGTCATGGCGTCGGGGGGGACCATGCTCGCCATCGATATCGCCGCCGGCAAGGAGGCGGCCTTTCGGTTCATGAA
>JASBUM010000117.1 GCA_030147905.1 Acidimangrovimonas sp. | reverse complement strand
GCGGAAGGCGCCGTCGGGCTCGGCGGATTGACCCGGCGCGCAGGGGAAGACGGGCTCAATCTTTCCTATCATCTGCATCCCGCCTCGTGGGGGCGCGGCTATGCCCGCGAATTCGGTGCCGGCGCCTTGTCCATCGCTTTCGGCACGCTCTCGGCGCCGGCGGTGATCGGCTTTGCCCGGCCGGCCAACCCGGCCTCGCAGGCGGTGTTGCGCCGGCTCGGCTTTCGCCTGACGGGGGCGGTCGCGATGGCCGGCGCGCCCACCTTGCGGTTCGAGCTCGCGCGGCAGGCGGCCGCCGAGACGCCGCAATGACCCGGCCAGACGGATCGCGTCCCTTACCAAAGCGCCCCTTGCACCAGCCGCCCTCGCCGCATATGAAACCCAGCGATTGTAGCCTGGCAGCGGGAGGGCCGTGATGCCGCTTCTGGTGATGAAATTCGGCGGCACCTCCGTGGCCGATCTCGATCGCATCGCGAACGCGGCCGAAAAGGTCCGCCGCGAGGTCGAACGCGGCTACGAGGTCATCGTCATCGTCTCGGCCATGTCCGGACGGACCAACGAACTGGTGGGCTGGGTCGAAAAGACCTCGCCTCTGTTCGATGCCCGCGAATATGACGCGGTGGTCTCCTCGGGCGAGAATGTCACCGCCGGGCTGATGGCCCTTACATTGCAGGAAATGGGCGTGCCCGCGCGCAGCTGGCAGGGATGGCAGGTGCCGATCAACACCACCTCGCAGCATGGCTCCGCCCGGTTCGTGGAGATCCCGCGCGACAACATCGACGCCAAGTTCGCGGAGGGCATGAAGGTCGCGGTGATCGCGGGTTTCCAGGGGGTCAGCGACGAAGGGCGGATCACCACGCTGGGCCGCGGCGGATCGGACACGACAGCGGTGGCCTTCGCCGCCGCCTTCGGTGCCGATCGTTGCGACATCTATACCGACGTCGACGGCATCTACACCACCGATCCCCGGATCTGCGAAAAGGCCCGGCGGCTTGACCGGATCGCGTTCGAGGAGATGCTCGAGCTGGCATCGCTGGGCGCGAAGGTCCTGCAGACACGCTCGGTCGAGCTGGCGATGCGCTATAAGGTCAGGCTGCGGGTCCTGTCGAGTTTCGAGGACACCGACGAGAATTCCGGCACGCTCGTATGCGACGAGGAGGATATCATGGAATCGAAAGCCGTCTCGGGCGTCGCCTATTCGCGCGACGAGGCCAAGATGACGCTGGTCACCGTCGAGGACCGCCCGGGCATAGCGGCCGCCATCTTCGGCCCGCTCGCCGAGGCCGGCGTGAACGTGGACATGATCGTCCAGAACATCTCGGAGAAGGATTACGGCGGCCACACCGGCGCCGTCACCGACATGACCTTCTCCTGCCCCACCAATCAGGTCGCCCGGGCCCGCAAGGCGCTGGAAGACGCCCAGACCGGCGGCGCGATCAAGTATGACGATCTGATCGTCGACACCGACGTGGCAAAGATCAGCGTGGTCGGGATCGGGATGCGCAGCCATGCGGGCGTTGCCGCGCGCATGTTCCGCGCGCTGGCCGCCGAAGGTATCAACATCAAGGTCATTACAACTTCCGAGATCAAGATTTCGGTCCTGATCGACCGGAAATATATGGAACTTGCGGTGCAGGCCCTTCATGATGCCTTCGAGTTGGACAAGGCAGACTGATCGCGCCGGTCCCTGAACGCGCGCCGGACGGAGATTATGGCCGACGGAACCGATAGCGAAAGCCGCAAACTGCTGCGCCGCCTGCGCGATTCGCTGGCCGAACCCGGCCCCGGCCAGGAGCGGCTGGACCGGATCACTCAGCTCATCGCCGATTCGATGCGCTGCGAGGTCTGCTCGATCTATCTCTTCCGCGACGCCGAGACGCTGGAGTTGTGCGCGACCGAAGGGCTGAAGGCCGAGGCGGTGCACATGACGCGCCTGCGCCTGGGCGAGGGCCTGGTCGGGCGGGTCGCGCGTTCGGGCAAGCCCATCAACACCGGCAACGCCCCGGCCGAACGGGGCTTTCGCTACATGCCCGAGACCGGCGAGGAGATCTATTCCTCCTTCCTCGGCGTCCCGATCCAGCGCCTGGGCGAGAAGCTCGGCGTTCTCGTGGTTCAGTCGAAAGCCGCGCGCCAGTTTTCCGACGATGAGCTTTACGCGCTCGAGGTGGTTGCCATGGTGGTGGCCGAAATGGCCGAACTCGGCGCCTTCATCGGCGAGGGCGAGGCGCTTTCGGCTCCGCATCAGCATGCCGTCCTCTTTCGCGGCGCGACCGGGCAGGAGGGCACCGCCGAAGGCCGTGTCTGGCTGCATGAGCCGCGCGTGGTCATCACCAATCCCGTCGCCGACGACCCGGTGGCCGAATGCGAGCGTCTGCGTGCCGCGATCGAGCAGCTGCGCCTGTCGATCGACGACCTGATAAGCGCCGCCGACACCTCGGACGGGGAACAGTTCAAGGTGCTCGAGGCTTACCGGATGTTCGCCAATTCCCGCGGCTGGCTACGGCGGATGGAGGAGGACATCGAACGTGGCCTGTCGGCCGAGGCGGCAGTCGAGAAGGAACAATCGGCCAACCGCGCGCGGCTGGACCGTGTGCCCGACCCCTATCTGCGCGAACGGCTTCACGACCTTGACGACCTGTCCAACCGGCTGCTGCGCATCCTGACCGGGCAGGGCCACGAGACCGGCGCCGAGATGCCCGAGGACCCGGTCCTGATCGCGCGCAACATCGGGCCGGGCGAGTTGATGGAATACGGCCGCAAGCTGCGCGGCGTGGTGCTCGAGGAAGGGTCGGTCGGAAGCCATGCCGCGATCGTCGCCCGGGCGCTTGCGATTCCGCTGGTGATCCATGCCCAGCGTATCACGGCCGAGGCGCTCAACGGCGACCATATTCTGGTGGACGGCGATCAGGGCATCGTGCATCTGCGTCCCGACGAAAACGTCGCCGCGGCCTTCCGCGACAAGATCGCGATGCAGACCAAGGCGCAGGCGGTCTATGCGGGGCTGCGCGACCTGCCCGCCGAAGGGCGTTGCGGCACGGTGGTCGGTCTGCACATGAACGCGGGCCTGATGGCCGATCTGCCCTCCCTCAAGGGTTCGGGGGCCGAAGGGGTCGGCCTCTTCCGCACCGAGCTGCAATTCCTGATCCGCAGCCAGGTGCCCAAGCGCGGCGAGCTTGCGCGGCTCTATTCGCGGGTCCTCGATGCGGCCGAGGGGCGTCGGGTCGTCTTCCGCACGCTCGATATAGGCTCGGACAAGGTCCTGCCCTACATGAAGCCCCAGGACGAGCCCAACCCCGCGATGGGCTGGCGCGCGATCCGCGTGGGGCTGGAAAAGCCCGGCATGCTGCGCATGCAGCTTCAGGCCTTGATCCGTGCCGCGGCGGGGCGGCCGCTGACGGTGATGTTTCCCTTCGTCACCCAGCTTGAAGAATTCGTCGAGGCGCGCGACCATCTGCTGCACGAGATGGAGCGCGAGGAACGGCTGGGTCACCTGCTGCCCGAGAAGCTGGAGATCGGGGCGATGCTGGAAACCCCCAGCCTTGCCTTCGCACCGCGCAATTTCTTCGAGATGGCCGATTTCGTCTCCATCGGCGGCAATGACCTGAAGCAGTTCTTCTTCGCCGCCGACCGAGAGAACGAGCGGGTCCGGCGCCGTTATGACACGCTCAACGTGAGCTTCCTGCAACTCATCAAGATGATCGTCGACCGCTGCGCCGAAACCGGGACGCCGCTGTCGTTCTGCGGCGAGGATGCCGGGCGCCCGGTCGAGGCGATCTGTTTCGCCGCGCTCGGGCTGCATACGCTCTCGATGCGGCCCGCCTCCATCGGCCCGGTCAAGAGCCTGATCCGCCGCATCGACCTGAAGGAAGTGCGCGCCGTGCTGGAGGAGGCCTGCAACAGCGGGGCCCAAAGCGTACGCCCGGCGGTTCTCGAATGGCTGGCGCAGCAGTCGGACTGAAGACCGCGCCGCTCGGCACCACCCGCCGCGCCGGGCGACAGTGACGTCTTTCCCCGCACCGGGCCGCACCGGGCCGCACCGGCGCGCATTCGGGGCCCGATCGCCGCGATCGAGGAGAACGCGCCTTGAGACAGGCAGATTGGCTGGTCACGCCCTATTTCTTCGACCGCCCCGAGCCGGTGCTGGTTGCCGCAGCCGGCGACGGCGTGGCCGTGACGATCAACGACGGGCCCGAGCCGCGGGACCGCTCTGCCGCCGCGCTTGCTCCGCTGCACGGCCAGATCAGGAGGTTCGTCGCGGAAAGTGCCGGCCGGGGCGGCTTGCCGGTTTCGGTCGCCGGTGATTGCCTGGCGAGCCTTCCGGTGATGGCCGGACTGCAGTGGGCCGGGCTGGTACCACAATTGGTATGGCTGGATGCGCATGGCGATTTCAACACGCCCGAGACCTCGCCCTCGGGATTTCTCGGCGGTATGCCGCTGGCAATGATGGTGGGACGCGGGCCGCGCGACTGGGCGCGCGCCGCCGCCGTGCATCCGCTGGCCGAACACGACGTCTGGCTGATCGGAGCGCGCGACCTCGACCCGCTGGAAGCCGCCGCGCTCGGCTCTTCGGCGGTTCGCCGCGGGACGATCGACACGCTGTGCGCGCTGCGCCTTGGGCGCCCCGTCCATCTGCATGTCGACAATGACGTTCTCGACGCCACCGAGGTTCCCGCGAACAACTACCCGGTTGCGAATGGCCCCATGCTCGAACAGGTGATTGCAGCCTGCACGGAATTCGCCGCGGTCAACCGCGTCGCGGCCATATCGTTCAGTGGCTGGACCGGCGCGCTGGATCCCGATGGCGGCACCGCGCAGACCTGCCGCCGGCTTCTCGACAGGGTGGTCGCGGCCTGTGCCGCAGCGGGCTGACCGGGCCAGGATGGGGCGGCCGCCCGGGACCGCACCCGCGCGGGGTTCGGCCGGCGGCTGCGCGGCCTCCGGCGGATCGGTCAATCGGCGGATCGCTCAGTCGGCGGCGGTCTCGGCACGGCCCCGGGGCGGCATCACCGCGCGGTAGGCGGCCAGCACCTCCGCCGCGCCATGTTCGCGCGCAAGCCGCATGAGCGCGAAACGCACATGCGCCATTTCCTGATAATAGGAAACGAAGGCGTAATTGATCCCCGCGCCGGCGACCGAGCCCAGAAGGGGCACCGCCTGGGCGGCAAGCTTCTCGCCCAGAACCGTGGCGAAGCGCGGCGCCACGGCGGAGATCACCCGATTGAGCGCGGGGCCCGTGATCGTCACCCGCGCGCCCAGAAACGAGGTGTTGACGCCGTCGTCACGCGCCAGCGGGCTGCCCGAGCCGAAGACGCGCAGGCATTCGATCCGAACCGCCTCGTCGGCGGGGTCGAAGCCGTATTCCGCCGCGATCCGCTGAATCGAGCGAAAGATCACCGTCACCGTCACCGGAAGCTCGGCCAATGCCGTGCCAAAGCCCCCGAGCCCGCCGATGGCGCCCCCCAGCGTCGCCAGCGCCAGATGCCCGCGCTGCCCGATATCGGCGCCGCCGGCAGGCCGCTGGGTTCGCCCGGCAAGGTGGTAGCTGCGTTCGAGCGCGCGCGCCGCCGTCCGCTCCAGCCGATCCTTGAGATGATCGGGCAACATCTCGAGCCGGCTCTCGATCCGGGAACCGGCGGCGTTGACGATGCTCATCACCAGGCCGCCGGCGCGGGTCTGGCGCGCGGCGATCGCGCGCAATGCCTCTTGCGGGATCTCGGATACGGGCACCGAAGGGTCGGGGAGGTTTTCCATGACCAAGAGGTAGGATGCCGCGGGCAGCGACGCAATGGCTGCCCGTGCCCGCCGCGCATGGGCCGCCCCGGCAGCAGGCGCGCGACCTTTCTCGCCCGCGATCATGGCGGCAGCGGCCCACGCGCCCCTGCCCCTGGGCGGCCTGATCACACCCCGCGCCGGGCACCGGTCGCCCGCCCCGCAGGCGCGCCACCGTCGGTCAGGGGTGCTGCCCGGCATCGCCGCGCCAGCGCCGGACCTTGCCGCGCACCCCGTCCCAGGCACCCGCCGTCAGGGCCAGGCCCAGGACGCGGTCGGGGTTGGTGGGCGGCGGCATCACCACATTGTCGAGGCGCGTGAAGCCGAAACGCCCGTAGTAGGGGGCATCACCCACCAGCATCACCCGTTCCCACCCCATCGCCGCGGCGCGGCCCAGGCTTTCACGGATGAGATAACCGCCCAGCCCCTCGCCCTGGCGCGTGGGATGCACGGCGACCGGGCCGAGCAGCAGCGCGGCCTGCGTCCCCACCCGCACCGGCCAGTAGCGGATCACCGCACCGAGGATCCCGCCGTCGCGCAGAAGAAGACAAAGCGGAGCCACCTTTTCGACGCCGTCGCGCAGCCTGTAGGACGACAATGCAGTCCGCCCGGGTGCGAAACACAGGTCGTAAAGTGCCTCGACCTCCCATTGATCGGCCTCGGTCTCGACCGCGAGTTCATCCATCAACCGCCGCCCCCCGCCTGCGCCATTCCGGCGAATCCGCTGGAATTGCGCCTAGCACGCGGTTAGGTCAGGGGCAAATCGATCGAGGAAA